>JAOPVO010000028.1 GCA_025966155.1 Pseudonocardiales bacterium | reverse complement strand
GACTGTGACGGTGCACGGCGACGTGGTGGAGCTGATGATGGCGGCGCTGGGCCGGGCCCGCGCCGCGCGGATCGAGCTCGACGGCGACGCCGCCGACGTCCAGGCGTTCCGGGAAGCGCAGCACATGGCGTGAGCTCGCCCAGCCGCCCCGACCCTGACCGATCGGCCCCCAGAGCCGGCTATGCGCTCGGCTCCGCGCGGGGCCGCGGGATCGTGCTGGCCACCGTGCTCGGCTCGAGCCTGGCCTTCCTCGACGGGACGATCGCCACGGTCGCCACCGATCGGATCGGGCAGGACTTCGACGCGGGGTTCGGGTCGCTGCAGTGGGTGCTGAACGGGTACACCCTGCCGCTGGCCAGCCTCATCCTGCTCGGCGGCTCGCTGGGCGACCGCCTGGGCCGGCGACGGATCTACTTGCTGGGCATCGTGTGGTTCGTGGCGGCATCCGTGCTGTGCGCGCTGGCCCCCAGCATCGAGGTGCTCATCGCCGCCCGGGCGCTGCAGGGCGTCGGCGCGGCGCTGCTGACCCCCGGCAGCCTGGCCATCCTGTCGGCGAGCATCGCCCCGGACGACCGCGCGAAGGCCGTCGGGGCGTGGTCGGGACTGACCGGCGTCGCCGGGGCGATCGGCCCATTCGTCGGCGGGTGGCTGGTCGAGAATGCCTCCTGGCGCTGGGCGTTTGCGATCAACATCCCTTTAGGCGCCGCGGTTGTGCTGTTCACCCTCCGGTTCGTGCCGGAGTCCTCGGCCGAGAAGCACGCGCACATCGATGGGCCTGGTGTTCTGCTGACCGCGCTCGGGCTCGGCGGACTCACCCTCGGGCTGACGCTCGGCGGCGAACGATGGTCGGTCCCGGCCATCGGCCTCACCGCGGTGGGCGCGGCCGCGCTCGTCGCCTTCGTGCTGTCGCAGCGCGGGCGTCGCGATCCGCTCGTCCCCCTCTCGCTGTTCGCCGACCGCACCTTCACCGGCACGAACCTCATGACCTTCGCTACCTATGGGGCGCTCGCGGTCATCTTCTTCACGTTCCCGCTGGCACTTCAGGTGGCCGCCGGGTACGGGCCGCTCGCGGCCGGGATCGCATCGCTGCCTATCACCGTCTTGCTACTCATCCTGTCCGCACGGGCCGGCGCGCTGGCGACGCGCATCGGCCCGCGCCTGCAGCTCACGGCCGGGCCGCTGGTCGCCTCCGCCGGGGCGCTCCTGCTGCTGCGCGTGCACCGCGGCCACAACAATTACCTGCTGGATGTCGCACCGGGGGTCGTCGTGTTCGGCATCGGGTTGGCCGCGCTCGTCGCGCCGCTGACGGCTGCGGTCATGGGCGCCGCGCCGGCCGACCTGGTCGGCACCGCCTCCGGCATCAACAATGCGGTATCGCGGGCGGCGGGCCTCCTGACGATCGCGGTGCTGCCGTCGTTCGCCGGCCTTGCTGGCGAGGCCTATCGGGATCCGGCCACGATGATCGCGGGTTTCCGGACGATCCTGCTGATCTGCGCCGGGCTGCTCGCTGCCGGCGGGCTGATCTCCCTGGTGACCGTCCCGCACAAGATGCCGGTGGGCGACCCGGGCCCGTAGCAGCGGCCTAACCGGTGCTGACGGGCGCACAATGGAGCGGCCGCTACGGCCAAGCGTGCTTGGGGAGACGGCCTCTACTCGAGGGTGATGCGCAGCGCCGCGGCCGCCGCACGGGCCCGTTCGCGGGCCTGCTCGACATCCGCGCCCCGGGCCAGCGTGACCGCGACTCGTCGCTTGCCCTCGACCGAGGGCTTGCCGAACAACCGGAGCTGGGCCGTCGGGATGCTGAGGGCCTCGCCCACCCCGGCGAATACCGGGACCCCGACGCCCTCGGCGAGCACGGCGCAGGACGCCGCGGCGGCCTGGTTGGATCCGGCGCCGAGGCGCAGCGGCTGGTCGACGGGCAGCCCGAGCACGGCGCGGGCGTGCAGGCCGAACTCCGAGACATCCTGCGACACCAACGTGACCAAGCCGGTGTCGTGCGGCCGAGGCGAGACCTCGGAGAACAGCACGTCATCGCCGACTATGAACAACTCGACGCCGAAGAGGCCATAGCCGCCCAGTGCGTCCGTCACCGTCCGGGCCATCGCCTGTGCCGCCGCCAGCGCGGCGGGGGACAACTCGGCCGGCTGCCACGATTCGCGGTAGTCGCCGTCGATCTGGGTGTGCCCGACTGGATCGCAGAACATCGTCCCGCCGACGTGCCGCACGGTCAGAAGCGTGATCTCGGAGTCGAAGCGCACGAAGCCCTCGACGATGACCCGCCCGCCGCCGCTGCGGCCGCCCTCCTGCGCGTAGGCCCACGCATGCGCCGCGTCCGCCTCGGAGCGGACGACGGACTGGCCCTTCCCCGACGACGACATGACCGGCTTGACCACGCACGGCAGGCCGACCGCCGCGACGCCCGCGACGAACTCGTCGTAGGTGTCGGCGAACCGATACGGCGAGGTCGCGAGGCTCAGCTCCTCGGCGGCCAGGCGGCGGATGCCCTCGCGATTCATCGTCAGATGGGTTGCGCGCGCGGTCGGGATCACCCGGGTGCCAGCGGCCTCGACCTCGGCGAGCGCGGCTGTCGCGATCGCCTCGACCTCGGGGATCACCAGGTCCGGGGACTCCAGCGCTATGACCGCCCGGAGCGCGTCGGGGTCGAGCATGTCGACCACATGGCTGCGGTGCGCAACCTGCATGGCCGGTGCGTCGGCGTACCGATCGACGGCGATGACCTCGACGCCGAAGCGCTGAAGCTCGATCGCGACCTCCTTGCCCAGCTCCCCCGAGCCGAGCAGCAGGACGCGAGTCGCGCCGGGCGTCAGGGGCGTGCCGATCGTGCCGTCAGTCCCGGCCCCATCGTTGGTCGCCCCATCGTTGGTCGCCCCATCGTTGGTCATCGCCCCATCCTCGCGTGCCGGCCGCTCGGCGCGGAAACCCGGCTCCCTTCGCATTACTTGAACTCTCAAGTTTTCTGCGTATGCTTGAGCCATGAGCGCGACGCTTTCCAGCCCCACAATGTGGACGCCCGATTCGGGCCCAATGCCGGCCCTCTACATCGGGCACGGCGCCCCGCCGCTGCTGGACGACCCCATCTGGAGCGGCGAGCTGGCGCGGTGGGCCAAGGACCTGCCGCGGCCCAAGGCGATCCTCATCGTGTCCGCCCACTGGGAGTCGGCTCCGCTGGCGATCTCCAGTGCGGTCGAGGGCACGCCGCTGGTCTACGACTTCGGCGGATTCGACGAGCGGTACTACCGAATGACGTATCAAACGCCGGACGCGACGGCCTTCGCCCAGCGCGTGGCCGCCGCCATGCCCTCGACCGAGCCGATCCACGAGCACCGGCGACGCGGGCTGGACCACGGCGCGTGGGTGCCGCTGACTGTCATGTACCCCGAGGCCGATATCCCGGTTCTGCAGATGAGCCTGCCGACCTACGACCCCGACACGCTGCTCGACCTCGGGCGGCGGCTCCGCCCACTGCGCGAGGAGGGAGTGCTGGTCATCGGCTCGGGTTTCCTGACCCACGGCCTGCCGTTCCTGACCGAGTTCCGCATCGACGCCCCGGCGCCGACGTGGTCGACCGAATTCGACGCCTGGGCTCGCGAGGCGCTGGCGCGCGGCGATGTCGATGAGCTGGCGGGATATGCGACCAACGCGCCCGGCATGCCGTACGCGCACCCCACCGCGGAGCACCTCGCGCCCCTGTTCGTCACCCTCGGTGCCGCCTCCGCCACCGACGGCGCGGTCGAGGCATCGATCGAGGGCTTCTGGATGGGCCTGTCGAAGCGCTCGTTCCAGGTCGCGTAGCTCGCCGTATAGCCGACATAGGATCGCGGGATGACCGAGCCGACGAACTGGCTGACCGCCGAGGAGCAAGCCGCCTGGCGCGGCTACCTGGCGATGCTGCGGCACGTCAGCACCTCGATCGATCGGCAGCTTCAGGACGACGCCGGCCTGCCGCATGGCTACTACCAGATCCTCGCCATGCTGTCCGAGGCTCCGGACCGAACGCTGCGGATGAGCCGGCTGGCGGAGGTCACGATGACGTCGCAGAGCCGAATAAGCCACGCGGTGAAGGCGCTGGAGGATCGCGGCTGGGTTCAGCGCGCGCCCAGCACCGAGGACCGGCGCGGCCACACTGCGTCGCTCACCGACAGCGGCTTCGCTGCGCTGGTCGAACTGGCTCCGGGCCACGTAGCCGCGGTGCGACGGCTGATCTTCGATCGGCTCAGCCCCGAGCAGATCGTGGCCCTCAAGGACATCACGGACTCGATCACCAAACCGAACGCATAGCCAGCTCGGCAACGCAGCCCGGTCGGCGACGCAGCCAGCTCGGGGCAGGGGCCCGCTCAGGGCAGCAGCCAGCTCAGACGGTTTGATCTAGCTAACTCTCATCGTCCTCAGAGTGGGTGGTGGCCGCGGATTTCTCCGTGGGGGTTGATGAAGTCGAGGCCGGTTGCGGTTCGGCGGAGGGCCCAGCCGCCTTCGTGGAGGAGGCGGTGGTGGAATCGGCAGAACAGCCCGAGGTCCTCGATGTCCGTTTTCCCGCCGTCGGTAAAGCGGGTGAAGTGGTGGGCGTCGGTCCACCCGGGCGGTCGGTCGCATCCGGGGAAGATGCAGCCCTTGTCCCTGGCGGCAAGGGCGAGTTTCTGGGCGGGGGATGCCAGCCGGCGGCCGCGGCCGAAGTTGAGGATCTTGGATGGCCCGTCGGTGACGATGCGGATGATCCGGGCGGTGCACCCGATCCGCTCGAGGGTCCGGCGGAGGATCGGCCCGCCCCAATCCACCTCGGCCGGCG
>JAOPVO010000022.1 GCA_025966155.1 Pseudonocardiales bacterium | reverse complement strand
CGCGCGATGCCGAGGGCGCGAAGACCCTGCTGCGGCGAGGCGTCGCCGTCCTCATGTCCAGCGACCCGCTCACGGCGGCCCGGGTGTCGCTCATCGCGGTGTGCCCGCCTGAGCCATTCCGGCGACTACGAGAATAGCTAGCTCAGGTTCGTCGAAGTAGGACAGAGGTTCGGAAGTCGTCGAGGTCAAGGCCGTGGCAAGGCCGCGCTGATTCGCCCGGAGACCAACCAGCGCGTGCGGTCGGCTGCCGATCCCTGGAGCCGCACGCTCGTCGCGACGCACCGCTCGTCTGCGGGGTTCCATTGCACTCCCTCCGGTCCGAACGGCCGGATTAGCACGGCCCGCGATCCCAGGGCCGCCCACCCGACATCGCTCAGCGCTGCGGGATTCATGCCCGGCACCCCGCATGCAGCGGCGGCTCGGGCCGCCAAGTCACTGCTGATCGCACCGCTGTGGGCGTGGAATGCGGAGATGGCGCCGTCGAGCAGGGTCTTCAGCACAGTCGATGCCGAACGCAGTGGTCGCCCCGGGGCAGAGACCATCAACTCCACCACCAGGGGGCCGGTATCCGGCTCGGAGAATTGGGGCAGCGATGCCGCGCGGCGGATCCCGGCCCAGATCGGCCCCGGCTTGTCGACGCGGGCGACCGGCACGTCGTCGAACGATGCGAGACGAGTGCCAAGCGACCAGTGAACAGGCCCGTCGTCGGGGTCCGTCATCTCATAGCGGTGGTGATGCATACCTCTAGGCGCATCGATAGGCAGCGGCGGTTCGGGGATCGCATAGCTGCGCTCGAAGGCGATTCCAGCTCGGGACAGTGCGCTGAGACTGCGGCCCCCGACGTTGTAGAACAGGACGTTCTCGGGATCGACGACGCCTGCGAAGGGCGCTGCCGCGTAGGTGGCGCGCAGGATGCGTCCGTCTACAGCGGCGATGCCGGTGAGCGCGGCCTGAATGTCGTCCCGAAGCGCTCGAGCGATCCCGGTCGGCTGAAACGGCAACCCAATCGACGACCAGACGTCGACGCCCGTGGCATCACCTTGGACGAGGTACGTGCCGGCGGGTTGAGACGTCCAGGTTCGCATGGCTCAGATGTGCTGGCGCGACGCAGCGGCGGACCAGGCTGAATGCGCGCGCATCTCGTCCCGCTGCGCCCGTCTACTGATGTTGCTCATCGTCACTGCCGCCCACGAGGCCACCGTCATCACGGTCAGGGCCAGGGCGAAGCCCGACGACAGCTGGTCGATGGCGGCCGCGCCGAGCTCGTGCGCCCGCCCGTTGAACACGGCGTGCTGCAGTTGGGAGCTCAGCGGGGCGGTGAGCAGTGCCAGCGCCAGGGACGTCCCGATGACCCCCGCGCAGCCCTGCAGTGTCAGGCGGATCGCGTTCACCCGGCCGAGCCGGTCGCTGGACACGCCCTCCAGCATCGCCGCGGCGTTCGACGGCTGGAAGATCCCGGACCCAGCGCCCATGACCATGAGCCCGACCGTGATCAGCACGGCTGGGCCGCCGAGACGCACCGCGGTCATCAGCGTGAGCAGGCCGAGCGACAGCGTCGCGGAGCCGATGACGGCCGAAGCGCGGTTCGTCATCCGGCTGGTGAGGACGCCAACCGATAGCGACGTGACGACCTTGGTGCCGGCCAGCGGCAGCAGGTGCAGACCGGCCGCGAACGGCGTGTAGCCCTTGGCCGCCTGCAGGTAGAGCGCGATGAGGACCACCACCGCGCTGGTGGCGATCGAGCTGACGAGACCCGCCGACAGCGCGAGGGTGAACATCTTGTCCTTGAAGACCCGCACGTCCAGCAGCGGATTGGCCGTGCGGGCCTGGGTCCAGAAGAACAGCGGCAGGAACACCGCCGCCAGCACGATCCCGATCCGGACGAGCGGGCTGCCCCACCCCGCGGTGCTTACCGATGACAGCGCCACGATGAAGCCGCCGAGGCCGAGCACGAGCAGGATGTTGCCGCGCAGGTCGAAGCCCGCGTACTTGCGACCGGCCGGCATCGGGCGAAGCGTCACGATGCCCCACACGACGCAGACGACGCCCAGCGGCACGTTGAACCAGAACACCCAGCGCCAGCCGAGGGTCGTGGCGAGCGCGCCGCCGATCGTCGGCCCGAGCAGCGACGCGACCGAGAATCCGGCCATATAGATGCCCAGCGCCCGGCCCAGCATCGCCGGCGGGAAGACGTGGCTGACGATCACCGCGCTGTTGGCGAGCAGCGCCGCCTCGGCGACGGCCTGGACAACCTGCAGCCCGATCAGCGTCTGGACGTTGGGGGAGAAGCCGAGCAGCAGGCTCGCGACGGTGCACACGATCAGGCCGACCAGGTACATGGTGCGACGCGCGACGACGTCGGCCAGACGGCCGCACGCGAGGGTGACGCACGTCGACGCCAGGCTGAAGGAGATGATGATCCAGCTGGCCGCGCTGCTCGAGGCGTTGAAATGTCGGACGACTGTCGGCAGCGCGATGTTGAGGGTGCTGCCATTCAGCGACATCAGCGTGCTGGCCATGCAGACCACCGACAGCGCGCGCCAGGCGTAGCGGAGGTCGTACTCGCCGTCCTCGCGCGCGCTGGCCGGTCGGTCCGGTCCGCTCGGCTCGTCGAGCTTGGTGGGCCCGGCCGCGCCCGCCGCTGTGCTGGTCACTGATCTGCCCCGCCGTCGCTCGCCCCGCCTCGGCCCCGATGCCGATGCGGGGACTGGTCTACCACCGGACCGGCGCAGCAAGCACGGGCAGCGTTCAGCTGAACGCCGCCGCGTGTCCCTGA
>JAOPVO010000020.1 GCA_025966155.1 Pseudonocardiales bacterium | reverse complement strand
CTCGCTCTGGCTAGCCTGGCGCAACCGTCCTGATCCTGCGTAATCCGTCGGGATCCAGGGCCGACCTGGGAGGATGTCCGGATGCTCGAGATCCGCCCGAACTGCGAATGCTGCGATCGTGACCTCGCCCCAGATGCAGCCGCATTCATCTGCACCTTCGAATGCACTTGGTGCCCGGGCTGCGCGGCCGGATTCCCGAACCAAGCCTGTCCCAACTGCGGCGGGAACCTGGTTCCCCGCCCGATCCGACCGACGGCGCTGCTGGCCACTAACCCCCCGTCGAGGACAAGGGTCGTGTCCGAGGATTGCCCTCCCGTCACCATTGGCTAGATAAAGCACGCCGCGCGCGGCCAGCGCAAGCAGCGCATTGACCGCGCGGCCATGGCGGCACCATCTTCGGCAATGTCGGACTCAAGCGGCGCAAGGCTGGCGCGACATTCGAAAGCCACACACCCCCGAGTATCGACGAGCGTGGGCATGGGAGCGGCGCGCTGGCCGTCCCCCGAGTAGCTTGCCGGGCATGGTCGACTCCCCTCGCGACGCCAGCTCGATCGCGCTCATCCGCGGCGACGGGATCGGCCCGGAGCTCATCGCGGCCACGGTGCAGGTGCTCGACGCCGTGGCCGCGCGGCACGGCTTCGGGCTGGACTACTTCGACATCGATGCCGGCGCCGACACCTATCGCCGCACCGGGACGGCGTGCTCGCCGCAGAGCCTGGAGCGCATGCGCACTCAGGCTGACGCCATCCTTAAGGGCCCGGTCGGCCTTCCGGACGTCCGGCACCCGGACGGCACCGAGGCCGGGGTCCTCGGCGGCATCCTGCGCACGGGCCTCGATACGTACGCCAACATCCGCAGCATCACCCTGCTGCCCGCCGTCGAGTCGAGCCTGCGTGATCCCGGGCCGATCGACTACGTGATCGTGCGGGAGAACACCGAGGGCCTGTACGCATCACGCGGCAACGGCGTCGGGAACCGCTGGGCGGTGTCCGACACGATGATCATCACCCGGGAGGGGACCCTGCGGGTCGTGCGTCGCGCGTTCGAGCTGGCGCGGGGCCGCGGCGGGGCGCCGAGCGATGGCGTTCGCCGGGTCACCTGCGTCGACAAGAGCAATGTCCTGCGCAGCTTCGCCCTATTCCGCGACATCTTCACCGAGGTCAGCGTCGAATACCCGGACATCGAAGTGGAGTACCTCTACTCCGATGCCGCGGCCCAGGCGCTCGTGCTTCGGCCGTCCACATTCGACGTGCTCGTGATGGAGAACTTCGTCGGCGACATGCTGAGCGACCTCGGCGGGGCCACCGTGGGCGGCATTGCCATGTGCCCGTCCGGCAACCTGGGCGATCACGCCGCGTACTTCGAGCCGGTGCACGGCAGCGCTCCGGAGCTGGCGGGGCGCGGGTCGGCCAACCCCATCGGCCAGATCCTCTGCGCCGGCATGATGCTCACCTACCTGGGCCGGCCGCAGGCGGGCGCTGCGCTCCAGGCCGCGGTCCGCGCCGCCCTGGTCAAGGGCACCGTACGGCTGCGGGCGGACGGCTCAGCTGTGGATGGCGCCGAGGGCCTGGCTCGCGCCGTGATAGACGAAGTGGATGCTGCCCCAGTCCCATGCTGAAGCTGGTTGCCGACGGCGTGCTGATCCAGCTAGCGGTTCCCCGGATCGCTATCGGACTGTGCAGAGGCCAGTTCGCCGCGGCGTCTGCGCAGATAGGCCCGCTCGGCTGAGTTCTCGGTGGCGGCGATCGCGGCGTCGTAGGCATCCGTAGCCTCGCCGCGTCGACCGAGCCTCCGCAGGAGATCCGCGCGAGCGGCGTGCCACGCGTGATAGCCGGTGAGGGGCAGCCGGTCGACCAGGGCGAGGGCAGCCTCGGGGCCGTCCATCTCCGCGAGAGCGACCGCGCGGTTGAGGGCGACGATCGGCGATGGATCGAACCGGGTCAGCTGGTTGTAGAGCGCGACGACCTGCGACCAGTCCGTGTCGTGCGCCGACGGTGAATCCGTGTGCACCGCATTGATCGCCGCGAGGATCTGATAGCGCCCGGGCCGGTTGATCGCCAAGCACTCGCGGACCAGGCCGTGGCCCTCGGCGATCAGTGCGCGGTCCCAGCGGGCGCGATCCTGCTCGGGGAGCGGCACTAATTGCCCAGCGCGCACCCGGGCCTCCCGTCGGGCCTCGATGAGCACCAGCAGGGCGAGCAGGCCGGTCACCTCCGGCTCCTCGGGGAGCAACTGCCGCAGGATGCGCGCCAGCCGGATCGCCTCGCCGGTGAGGTCCGCCCGCACCGGTGCGCCGTCGCCGGTGGCGAGGTAGCCCTCGTTGAACACGAGGAACAGCACGACCAGCACGCCGCCGAGCCGCCCGGGCAGGTCCCCGGCCTCGGGCACCCGGAAGGGGACGCCGGCGGCCGCGATCTTCTTCTTCGCGCGCGTGATCCGCTGCCCCATCGTCGTCTCGGGCACGAGGAACGCCTGGGCGATCTCGGCCACGGTCAGGCCGCCGAGCAGGCGCAGCGTCAGGGCGATCTGGGCGTCCGAGGCCAGCGCCGGGTGGCAGCACGTGAACAGCAAGCGCAACCGGTCATCCTCGACCACGCCCGTGGGCTCCGGAGGGCTGTCGTCATGGACCATCAATGCCGCCTGGTGCTTGGCGTCGCGCTGCTTCTCGCGGCGGATTCGGTCGATCGCGCGGTTGCCCGCGGTGATGGTGAGCCAGCCGCCGGGGTTGGGCGGGACGCCGTGCTCCGGCCACCTCTCCAGCGCGGCCACCAGCGCCTCGCCCGCCGCCTCCTCGGCAATGTCGATATCGCCGAAGCGGCGGACGAGCGAGGCGACCAGTCGGCCATATTCCTCGCGGAAGACCCGCTCGATGGCGGTCGCTTCGGTCGGCATGGGCAGACCGGCTCAGCCCATGCCCTGGAACGGGCGGACCTCGACCTTGCCCGCGCAGGCCCGGGAGCCCTCGGCCGCGAGGCGCAGCGCGACGTCCAGGTCGGGCGCCTCGATGACCCAGAAGCCGCCGATGAGCTCCTTCGTCTCCAGGTACGGCCCATCGGTGAACACGGGCGCGTCGCCCTGGCCGTCGACCACCGTTGCCGTGGACGCCGGCTCGAGCCCGCCGCCGAAGACCCAGTAGCCGTCGGCCTGGAGCTTGTCGTTGAAGGCGCCGGTGGCGGCGAACGCCGCCTCCATCGCCTCCTCGGAGCCGTAATTGCCGAACTCATCCCGCTCGGCGGGGCCATGAACGCTCAACAGGTATTGCGTCATCCGACTGCTCCTCATGCTCGGGGCGGTCCCGGTGACCGGCCTCATCCCTGCTACGAACGGCGCCGGGTCGATACGACAACCTGCCACAACGGAGTTCCTGGAATTGATTCTCTCGGTGGGTGTCGAATCGGGGGCCGCCCATTCGTGGGAGGTCAAGCGGGTCGCATCGGGCGGCCTTGCGGAAACGGAGCCCGACATGATGACCGCAGCCACAGCCAGGCCTGCCCCGCTGCTCCAGCGCCGTTCGGTCTGGCCGCACGGCGCCGCCGCGGCTGTAGGAGCCTCAATTGCGACAACTGCCCTGGCGGCCATCGCCTCGGCCGCCGGGGTGTCCTTCGCCGACACCACCGGGGAGAGCATCGCTCTCCCGGGCTTCACTGTGCTGACGCTTGTCTTCGCTCTTGTCGGGGTGGGCATCGCCGCCGTCATGGCGCGCAAGGCGCAGCGTCCGCGGCGCACCTTCGTGCGGACAGCGGTCGCGCTCACCGCGTTGTCGTTCGTTCCCGACCTCACGTTCGGATTCGACGCCGGCTCGGCCGCCACCCTCATTGCCCTGCACCTCGTTGCCGCTGCGATCGTGGTGCCGGTGCTGGCCGGACGGCTCGCGCGCACGGGTCAAACGGGCCGCCTGAGGGCTTGACCACTGGGCGGGGCCAAGGCCGCACAGGGGGCCGCACGGGCGGGTTCGGTATCAGTATTGCATCGGCCCTTGTGGTGAATACCACATCGGATCTACCTTGCGGCATCCCTCACGCTCTGATTCACCTACTTGAGGGGACGGCGCATGCACCCACTTCAGAAACTCTCCGTACTCACCGCGGCTGCGACTGCGCTCGCGCTGGCCGCCGCGTGCGGCGGCGGATCCGGCGGAAGTCGCGGCTCCACTGAGGCCCCGGACGATACGACGGGGATAGTCAATGGCGTCCTGCCGTCAGATGGGCCGGCTGAGGACGGCGGCACGCTGACGATCAATGATCCCAGCGATGCGCCCACGCTGGACGGCATGAAGTCCCCGTCGGCCTACACGCACCTTGCCATGTCCGGCATGGTCTACAGCAAGCTGCTGGAGTTCAAGACGGACCGCGAGAGCCCGTACGGGTCGATGGGCCTGCAGGGCGATCTGGCGGAGAAGTGGAGCCACTCGGACGACGGGCTGACCTGGACGTTCAACCTGCATAAGGGCGTCAAATGGCAGAACATCGCGCCGGTCAACGGCCGCGCGTTCACGTCCGCTGACGTGGTGTGCACCGTCGACCGGATCAAGACGCTGCCCGGCGTCCAGAAGAACCTCATGGACGTCGTCGACACCGTGCAGACGCCGGATGACACCACCGTCGTCTTCAAGCTCAACACCCCGTATGGGGCGTTCGACGAGACGATGGCCAGCTTCTACATGGAGATCGTGCCGTGCGAGGGCACGCGGGGCGAATTCGATCTCGCCCAGCAGGCTATCGGCACGGGCCCGTTCATCCTGCAGAAGTGGGACCGGAAGGTGCAGCGGACCTACGTCAAGAACCCGACGTACTTCGTGGCCGGCAAGCCCCACCTGGACCAGGAGATCGTGCTGATCATGTCCGACCCGGCCTCGATGCTGGCCGCGTTCCGGACCGGCCAGCTGGATGTCTTCGCCCCCAGCGACCAGAATTACGCGTCGCTGCTGTCCACGAACCCCGACTCCGTGGTCCGCGAGGTGCTCGGCCTCACGGTCAACCAGATCATGTTCAATGCGGCGAAGAAGCCCTTCGATGACTATCGGGTCCGTAAGGCCATATCGATGGCGTGGGACCGCGAGGGCATGGGCAACACGTTCTACGCAAGCAGCATCTATGCCCTCACCGGTCCGTTCCCGTCCACGCTGTTCGGCGGGATGACGCCGGAGGAGGCGAAGAAGGCGATTCCCTACGATCCAGAGGCGGCTAAGAAGCTGCTCGCCG
>JAOPVO010000012.1 GCA_025966155.1 Pseudonocardiales bacterium | reverse complement strand
CCCGTGAGCATTGCAACGTCGGATAGTGCGGAACTGACCACGGAGCAGGCCGAGGCACGGGCCAGGATCTACGCGGCGCCCTTGGAGTCGCTCGATCCCGCCGATCCGGCCAACTTCCCGACCGGCGACATCCAGTGGATCTTCGAGCGCCTGCGCAGCGAGGACCCGGTCCACTTCACGCCCACGGAGCACACCGAGCACGGCCACTACTGGTCCCTGACCAAGTGGGAGGACATTCAGGCCGCCGACACCAATCACGAGGCGTTCTCCGCAGACGGCATCATCACGCTCAGTCGGCCCGTGCCGCCCGAGGAGCGGCTGCCCGTCCTCGACGAAGATTCCATGACCGAGGAGCAGGCCGCCGCCTACCAAGCCAAGGGGATCCGATCGCTGCTGAGCATGGACCCGCCCGACCATGAGATCCACCGGGGCGCGGTGGCCGAGGGCGTCGCCCCGGCTAACCTCGCGGCCCTCGAGCCGCTGATCCGCGAGCGGGCCGGCGCGATACTGGACGGACTGCCGATCGGGGAGGAGTTCGACTGGGTCGACAAGGTCTCCATCGAGCTCACCGCGATGACCCTGGCAACGCTGTTCGACTTCCCGCAGGAGCAGCGGCGGACATTGACGTTCTGGTCCAACGTCATCACCACCCCGACGGGGCCGGGCATGCCCACCGAGACCCCCGAGCAGCGTCAGAGCGCGATGCGCGACTTCTTCGGCGCATTCTCCGAGATGTTCACCCGCCGGCGCAGCGAGGAGCCGAGAATGGACTTCCTGTCGCTGCTGGCCCATAGCCCGCATGCGAAGGACTTCAGCGACGCCGAGTTGCTGGGCGACGGGATCGTGCTGCTGGTGGGCGGCAACGACACCACGCGCAACACGATCACCGGGTCGGTGTACGCACTGGACCGAAACCCGGAGGAGAACGCGAAGCTGCGGGCCAACCCGAAGCTGATCCCCTCGATGGTGTCCGAGACCATCCGCTGGCAGACCCCGCTGACCCACATGGCCCGCCGCACCACCCGGGATGTGGACATCAAGGGCAAGGTCATCCCCAAGGGCGACCGCGTGGCCATGTGGTACCTATCGGGCAACCGGGACGAGGCCAAGATCGAGAACGCGGCGGAGTACATCATCGACCGCAAGAACCCCCGCCAGCACCTGTCGTTCGGGTTCGGGATCCATCGCTGCCTGGGCAACAAGCTGGCCGAGCTCCAGCTGAAGATCATCTGGGAGGAGATGCTCGCCCGCTTCCCCGAGATCAACGTGATCGGCGAGCCCGAGCGCAGCCACAGCAGCTTCATCAAGGGCTACGAGGCGATGACTGTCGTCATCCCTCGCCGCAACTGACCTCTGAGATCTGCACCACGGCGATGGTCCGGGCGGTCGGCAACGGCCCGCCCGGGCTTATCTCCGCTCTGCGCTCTGACGAAATGCGGTGTGATGTGGCAATTTCCTCGACTTCTTCTGTAGTGATCGTCGGCGCCGGCCAAGCCGGCTGCCAAGCCGCCACCTCGCTCCGGCAGGCCGGCTTCGAGGGCTCGATCACCCTGATCAATGGGGAGCCGGGCCTGCCCTATCAGCGGCCCCCACTGTCGAAGGGCTACTTGCTGGGCAAGATCGAGGCCAACAAGCTCCTGCTGCGGCAGGAGCATTGGTACCCGAAACAGCGCGTCGACCTGCTGTCCGACCGTGTGGTGTCCATCGACCGCATCAGCCACGAGGTCCACCTCGCCGGTGGCGCCGCGCTGCCCTATGACCACCTGATCCTGGCGACCGGATCGCGCAATCGGGCGCTGCCGGTCCCCGGCGCGGAACTCGACGGCGTCATCGGCATGCGGACCCGCGCGGACGCCGACGAGCTCTCGGGCCGGGTCCACGCCGGCGTCGAAGTAGTTGTGGTGGGGGCGGGATTCATCGGCCTGGAATTCGCGGCGGTGGCCAGCGCGCTCGGGGCGTCGGTGCATGTCCTGGAGCTCACCGATCGCCCCATGGCCCGCGCCGTGTCCGCGGCCACGTCGCAATTTTTTCGGCAGGCGCATGAGAACTGGGGCGTCCGATTCGATTTCGGCGTCGGAGTCGTCGGCATCAATGGCGAGGCCGGGCGCGCTGAGAGCGTGACGACCAGCGACGGCCGGCACGTGCCGGCTGGCTTGGTGGTGTACGGAATCGGCGTCGTTCCCGAGACCGCGGTGGCCGAGCTCGCCGGGCTGGAGGTCGAGAACGGGATCCGGGTCGATGCCCGGCTTCTGACCAGCGACCCTGATATCTCCGCCATTGGCGATGCCGTCAGCTTCCCCAGCGAACACGCCGAGGGCCGGCTGATTCGGCTGGAATCCGTCCAGAATGCCGCGGATCAGGCCCGCCACGTCGCCGCGCGGCTGATGGGCGCACCGGCCGCTGTGACAGCAGGCTATGAATCATTGCCGTGGTTCTGGTCCGACCAGGGCGACCTGAAGCTGCAGATCGCCGGGCTGGCCGACGCCGCCGATGACACGGTGGAGCTGGCGTTCGAGGATCCGCGCCAGCACACCGTCCTGCGCTACCGGGCCGACCGCCTGGTAGCCGTCGAGACCGTCAATCGCGCCGGCGACCACGCCCTCGCCCGGCGCATCCTGGTGCAGACCGCCAGCCCGACTCCGGCCGAGGCTTCAGCGGCCGACTTCGATCTGAAGACCTGGCACGAGGCGCACGGCCTGGTCGCAACCGGCTGAGCGGTACGCGGTCGCCGATCCTCCGGGGCCAGTCGGCTATGCAACGGCACGGCGCGAGTTTCGGGAATCCCCGTCTCGCTAATAGTGCTGCCATCAATTCGCCACTGCGCGATTCGTATACGCATGCAGATTGCATTACGAATTGATAAACCTATGGTTGCGCTCACATTCGGCCCTAGCCCACACGGTTGCCGCCTGTATACGCTGCGATTCCAGGGGCGTGTCGACTGCTGCATAGGGCGTTCGGCTCGGCCCACCACAGGCTGGCGGGAACAGTGAGGTTCCGTATGCGAATGCATGTCACCAAGGTGGGCGCGGTTTTCACCGCGGTCGCGTTGATCGCCGGTTGCGGCGGAGGCTCGGGCGGCTCGGGCGACGACAGCGGCAGTGCCGATGGGACGGCGAAGGTGAAGACCGAGTCGGTCGTCAGCGGGGTTATGCCCACCGACGGCCCGGCCGAGGACGGCGGCACGCTGACCATCCAAGAGGCCACCGACGCCGCCACGCTGGATATCCAGAAGTCGGCGGCGGCGGCGGGGTTCAGCGCCGTGGTCGGCCGGGTGTACAGCAAGCTGCTCGACTTCGACACCGGCAAGGACGTGCCGTACGGGTCGACGGTCGCGGTGCACGGTGACCTGGCCGAGTCCTACGAGCATTCCAAGGACGGTCTGACCTGGACCTTCAAGCTGCGCAAGGGCGTGAAGTGGCAGAACATCGCGCCGGTCAACGGGCGCCTGTTCACCTCCGCCGATGTGGTCTGCACGATCAACCGGATCCAGACGCTGCCCGGCATCCAGAAGAACCTCACCGATGTGATCAAGACCGTCGATGCGCCGGACGACTCCACAGTGGTGTTCAACCTGAGCATTCCGTTCGGCGGGTTCGACACCACGCTGGCCACCTACTTCATGGCGATCGTGCCTTGCGAGGGCACCCGCGGGGAGTTCGACATGTCCCAGCAGGCCATCGGGACCGGCCCGTTCATCCTCAAGGACTGGAAGCGCAAGCAGGAGCGCACCTACATCAAGAACCCGGACTACTTCGTCAAGGGCAAGCCCCACCTGGACCAGATCCGCACCATCATCCAGTCCGACCCGGCCGCCACCGTGGCCGCGTTCCGGACCGGGGACCTGGACTACACAGGGTCTCAGACCACCATCAGCACCGAGCTCGTGCCGGCCATCGTGACGACCAATCCCGACGCGGTCGTACGGGCCCAGCTGAGCCTGGCCACAACGCAGGTCACCTTCAACCAGGCGGTCAAGCCGTTTGACGACTACCGGGTCCGGAAGGCGTTCGCGATGGCCTGGGACCGGGCCGGCATGGGCGAGACGTACTACCCGAATGGGTTCGCGTTGGCCGGGGCCTACCCCTCCACGATGTTCGGGGCGATGAGCTCCAAGGAGCTGACCGACCTCGTGCCGTTCGACCCCGCGGCGGCCAAGAAGCTGCTCGCCGATGCCGGGTACCCGAACGGCCTGGATGTCGAATTGCTGACCACCGACGGCTACGGGCCGATTTACCTGAACCAGGCCCAGTGGGTCCAGCAGGACCTGAAGGACATCGGGGTCAACGCCAGCCTCAAGGTGCAGGACTACGCCACTTACATCAGCACCTTCCAGGCCAAGAACTACACCATGACCTACGGCATCTCCACCGGGGCATCCGAGCCTGACGAGTGGCTGGAGGCGGTGTACAAGAGCGACGGCCCGCGCAACTGGTTCAACTCCGGCACCCCGGAGCTGGACAAGAAGATCGCCGCCCAGCGCGGGATCATCGACCGCGACGAGCGGGCGAAGGCACTGCACGAGCTGTCGCTGTACATCACCGAGAATGTCCTCAACCCGGTTCTGAGCTTCCAGGGCTCGACCCTCCAGCTGCAGCAGCCCTACGTGCACAACCTGTGGAACAACCCCCAGGCCGGTCCCAGCTACTTCACCGACGTGTGGCTGGACAAGAAGGCGCCCGGCCGCAAGTGAGCAAGTAGCACCACCTGACTAGCCGGCGCCGCGGGTGGGGTATTCATCCCACCCGCGGCGCCGCTGTGTGACCGGCGACTCGACCCCGGTCGCGGATCGGGCCGTCGGCTCCCTCGGGAGGGCATGCACGAGCACCCGCACTATGAACACGCTCACTATGTGAAGAAACCACCGGCGCGCGGTCAGAGCAGCGCCGCGCGACGCCGCTCAACCGGCGCGGGCGGTTCGACCCAAAGTGGGCGCGCCGGTGCCGCTGGCGCCGGCCGAATCGGCCCCGCGGGCCGACCCTCCAGATAGACGATCCCCCGGCCGGGTACCCCAGCCCTCCGCTTCTGCGTCAGGATCGCCTCGGCGATGACGGCCGGTGCCTTCGCGAAGTCGCTGGGGCCACGCGGAGCCGGTGCGGTCCGGCCTGCAGCGAGGATGCCCCGCAGAGTCACAAGAGAGTACAGAGCAACCAATGCAATCGCCGCGTAAGCGAGGAGGCGTCCGTAGAGAAACTCGATACCGAGCGAATCGGCCGTTTCCCCGACCGTCCACAACTGCCCCACGGCCCCTGTGAGCGTCAGCGCCGCAGCCAGCAGCAGCCCGTACGCGGTGACGTCGCCGTCGCGGGACCGGAAGACGCCGAGCACAAGCGGCGCCGCCGCGATCAGCGCCACGGCGATCGCCGCGCCGACGACGGCCAGGGCAATCTTGGCGTCAGCGTCCTCGCCGATGATCGACTTGACGACGCCGGTCGATCCGAAGATCCCGGTCAGCAGGCCCGCGCCGACCGTGACCGTGTTGAGCCAGCTTTCGCCGAGGCTCCACTTCCGATCCAGGCCGGGGAGCGTGCCGGACGGCACAGCGATGCTCCCGACGACGGGAAGATTGGTCGTCTGCGCGGCGGCTGCCTTCGCCGCAGCAGCGTGCGCCGCGGTCGCCGCCGCGGCGGGCGCCCGCGCGGCGTCCGCACGCTGGGCCTCGACCAGGGTCGCGTGCGAGAGTCTCGACGTCGCCGCGTCGACCCGGGCCGCCTTCTGTTCGCTGGCCGGTGCCTGAGTCTCCAGCGCCAGCGCCTGCGCGGCCTCCGTGCGCGCGTCCTCGGCATCATTCACCGATCGCATCGCCGCGGCCAGCGCCGCATCCGCCGCAGCGAGCGCCTTCGCGCCGAGCGCCGCCGAGTCCTTCCGGAATCGAGCCGACACGGCCAATGCGACGGCGACGGCGAGCAGGGACAGAGCACCAAGGGCCCAGGGGAAGACCTTCAGTTGGCCCCAATCGGGTGCAGGGTCCTCAGTGGCACCGGCCGTGATGTTGAGCCGCTGGCTGGGCTCAGCGTCGGTCCTCAGCGTGAAATTGAAGCCGCCAGCGGCATCGCACGCCTTCGATAGCGTGACCTTCACCGAGGACTTCGCCGCCGCTGGGATCGAGGCGGTGGCAACTGGCGGCCCGGCGCCCTTCTCGGGCGTGAACCCCAGCGAGCAGTCCTTCGGCGCCAATGAGCCCGTTGGCGCCACCGTCAGCGTGGGGTCGCCCGTGGTCAGGTTGGTGATGGCCACTTTCGCCGTCCACCCCTGATCGACGACCGTCAGCGCCGGCGAGCTGTTGTCGACCAGCGCCACGGCTGGCTCCGCACTCGCGTTGGGCGCGAGCAGCCAGATCGCGGACAACAGCGTCGCAATTCCTGCAGGCACAGTGCGCTTGATAGCAGCCTCCTCAGTGGAGCTCTCCGCGCACGGTCTCCGCAATGAGCTGGCTAGGTAAGTCGGCGGACCCATTCAACCAACACAGGCGCAGTGCCTATGGGAAGCGCAGTGCTCGGGCAGGTAGCTGGAGATCAGCAGCAGGGGGCTGGGGACGAGCCGGTTCCGGCGCCATAGCGAGCTATGACACCGGATCACCCCTGATAGGCCGACGGCTCCTTCGGCATCCCGAGCACGCGCTCGGCAATGATGTTGCGCTGGATCTCGTTGGAGCCGGAGTAAATGGTGTGGGAGCGGCCGGCCAGGAACGCCGTCTGCCAGGGATCCAGGACGTAGTCGCCGGGCTCGCGCTCGTGCGGGCCGGTGGACTCAGGGCGGATCAGGGCCTCCGGGCCCTCGATGTGCACCGCGATCTCCCCCAGTCGCTGCTGGAAGTCGCTGCGGAACAGCTTGGTCATCGACGCCTCGGGGCCGGGCTCCTTGCCGGCGGCGATCTGCGCCAGGATCCGAAGGCCGAGGAACCGGATGACCTGCACGTGGGAGTACGCCCACGCCAACTGCTGGCGGACGACCGGGTCCTTGTCGCGACCGTGCTTGCGCGCAAGGTCGACGAGCTCCCAGAACTCCTTCTCGTGCTGCAGATAGGCGATCGTGGCGCTCCCGGAGCGCTCGTGGCCCAGGGTCGTCATGGCCACGCGCCACCCGTTGTTCACACCGCCGATGATGTTGAAGATCGGGGCGCGGGAGCCGTCGAAGTACTCGTGGCCGAACTCGGCCGCGCCGGTGATCTGGCGCAGCGGGCGCTTGTCGACGCCGTTCTCGGCCGTGAAGGGCAGCAGGACGTAGGAGATGCCGCGGTGCTTCGGGGCGTCGGTATCGGTGCGGACCAGGACGAAGATCATGTTCGCCCGGTAGTACTGGGACGTCCACACCTTCTGCCCGGTGATGATGATCTCGTCGCCGTCGATGATGCCCCGGGTCGCCACGGCGCCGAGGTCGGAGCCGTGGTCAGGCTCGGAGAAGCCCTGGCAGTAGATGTCCTGGGCGGAGATGATCCGGGGCAGGAAGTGGTCCTTCTGCGCCTGCGATCCGTTGACCATGACCGACGGGCCGACCATCGACTCGCCGAAGCCCCGGTTCACCGTCGGCACGCCGGCCCGGAACGCCTCCTCGGCGAAGATCGTGTTCTGGATCGCCGTCCAGTCCTGGCCGCCGTACTCCTTGGGCCACGACGCGCAGATCATCCCGGCCGCGAGCAGGCGGTCGGACCACTGCGCATAGAGCGGGCTGGTGAGCGCGTCCTCGTAGCTGGCGTTGCCCGACGCGAAGCCGCTGGAATTCCAGTCCGTCAGATCGGCCAAGCCCTCCGGCGCGTTGTCGGCGATCCAGGTGCGGATCTCCTCGCGGAACTTCTCGAGCTCGGGCCCCAGGTCCAGTTCCATGCGTCCTCGATTCCAGCGTCGGCAAGCGTCAGCCGAGATGCGCGGGTTAGTCCAACTTGATCAGTATCGGCCTCTACCGAGGTGTGGTCTAGACAACACCTCAATCAAAATCCGGATAGCGCCTATCCGCCGCTAATGCCGATGGCTCTAGGCGATGCGCGATCGATGAAGGGCAATGACAGTGGTGTCGTCGCGCGCGCCGGGCTCGGTGGCCGCGGCGAGGATCTGCGGCGCCGTCGCCGCCGGGCCGCCGGCCGCCAGCGCCCGCGCGAGTCGCTCGATGCCCGCATCGAGGGATTCGTGGCGGCGCTCGACCAGGCCATCGGAGTACATCACCAGGGTCGCCCCAGGATCGAGGACGAACTCGCTCTCCAGGTATTGCCCCGGATTCACGCCAAGCGGCAGCGCAGGAGGCACCGGGGCCGGGGTGACGCTGCCATCAGCGGCGACGATGAACGGGGGCAGGTGGCCGGCCCGCACGAGCTGGACCCGGCCGCTGCCCGGGTCGAGCCGCGCCACCGCCGCCGTGGCGAAGGCACCGGGGAGCAGGTGGAGCATGAACCGGTTGAGCTGCTCCAGGGCCAGGCCCGGCGACGCGGTCTCGAGCAGCTGCGACCGCAGCGCGTTCCGCAACTGCGCCATGGTGCCGGCCGCGCCGATCCCGTGCCCGGCAACATCGCCGAGCACTGCCGCTAGAGTCCCATCGCGCAACAGCATCGCGTCGTACCAATCGCCGCCCACATGCCCGGCCTCGGCTGTGTCGTAGTGCGCCGAGATCGACCAGCCGGGCACCGCCGGGAGGGCCTGAGGCAACAGGCTGCGCTGCAGTGCCTCGGCCATGCGCAGATCGTGCTGGGAACGCGTGTAAAGCATCTCGACCAGATGCGTCCGCAATTCGAGCGCGAGGACCCGGTCGGGCTCGGTCCACGGCCGCGAGCGCAGCCGGGCCTCCTGGCGCCACCGGGCGAAAGAGGTGCGCGGGCCGATCCGGGCCGTCCCCCCGTCCTGCACGGTGCGCGTCTTGGCATCCGGGTCGCCGCCCCAGTCCATCGATTCCCGGCGCTCGCCGCGGAACCACATCAGATGCTGGCCATCGGGCAGCGGCACAGCCAGGACGCCGGCTGCGATGTCCTCCGGCACGCCGAGGTGCGGGGCGGCGACCGACAGGTAGTCGGTGAGGAACACGTCCTCCCCGCGGGCCCGCATCCAGCCGGCGATGGCCAGCACCGCGTCCGGGCCCGGCACGGCGCCGAGGGCCATGACCCGACCCTCGATGGTGACGGCCACCCCATCGGCCGGGATCAGATCCAGCAGGCTGGGGCCGCCCAGCAGCGCATCGGCGATCGGCTCGGCCAGGTCGACGGTGGCCGCCGTGAGCTTGGTGAGCACCGCCTGGCCATGCGAGCGGCTTTGGAGCACTTCGCCCTTGGCGTGGTCGGCGACTCTGAGCGACAGAGTCGAGGCCAGGAACTCCGCCGCCGAACGGGCGCCGTACGTCGCGGTACGGGCCGAGGAGTAGTGATGGCACGCGATCAGCCCCCAGAGCCGGCCCTCGGTCAGCAACGAGACCGACATGGAGGCGCGCACACCCATGTTCCGGAGGTACTCCAGATGGATCGGCGACACGCTGCGCAGGGTCGAGTGGGTGAGATCGAGCGGGCCGGCGTCCGCTGCACCGGAGCCGGGCCACAGCAGCGCGGGCCGATAGTTCACGTCGGAGATGAGCCGGGTGTGGTTCTGGACGTACAGCGCCCGCGCCTGCGCAGGGATATCCGTCGCTGGGTAGTGCAAGCCGAGAAAGGACTCGAGCCCATCCTGCGCGCTCTCGGCGACCACCTCGCCATTGAACTCGTCGTCATATACATAGATCATCACGCGGTCGAAACCGGTCAGGCCGCGCACCGCCGCCGCTGTCACGTCATATAGCTTGCTCAGGGTATCGCTGACGTCGAGCTCGGATACCGCTCGCCGCACGGCGAAATAGGTGTCATGAACCGAGGACGAGGCCGAGATCGCTGGGGTCAGCTCTAATTCGACTAACAGCAGGGAGTCGCTCGAGCGGTTGAGAATCGCGTCGAAGCTGACCGTTGTTCCGTGGACCGGCACCGTTACCTCGAGGGGGTTCCGCAGATCCCCGAAGACCGCCACCGAATGCGCTATCGCCGCGCCCGCGGGTGCTCCCAGGACGTCGGCCAGAGTGCGGCCAACGGCGTCGGCCGGTTCAACACCGACCAGAGCGGCGAGATTCTCCGATACCGCCGTGATGATCAGCTCCGGCTCGCGGACGACCAGCAGCGCGCCCCGGGGCTGGATGCTGCCGGGGATATGGATCGGCTCCAGCGCGCAGTCGTCGAGATCGTCGTTCAGCCGTTCGGGGAGTTCGGTTTGCGGCATGGGGGCGACCCTCGAACGGTGCACGGACGCCGCGGAAAGGACCGGCCAGCACATGATTGCACCGGGCCCATGCCTAGCGCGCACCCCAAGCCGCTCGGCGGCGCTCTGCGGCGCTCTGCGGGAGAAGGTAGCACCGACGCATTGCTCACCCATTTCGCTGCGCCGGAGCGGGCCTATGCTCAGGCGTCATCGCTGGGCCCGGCCTTATCTACGACGGCCGCCTGCAGCAGCACCCGAGGCGATTGCCATCGCCGGAAGCCGGTCCAATAGTGGCGCATATGAGATTCGACCCGCCGGATCCCGCCTCCCGGGTCGCCGCAGTCACCGTGCTCGGCGACGTCGACTTCGCCGACGCCGGCGCGCTCCTGCGCTGCGTGCGGCAGGGCGTGGTCGCAGGCGCCTTCGAGATCATCCTCGACCTCTCGGCCGTGACCTACATGGACTCGATCGGCCTTCGCGACATGGTGGCATCGCTCGGCGCCTGTGCCGCGGCCGGCGTGCTGCTGAGCATCCGCGCGCCGGCGACCTGCGTGGCGCGCATCCTCGAGATGACTGGCCTGAGTGAGCTCTTCCCCCGGGCCCGCCCGGCCTGAACGCGCCGCCACTCCACCCTCTGCTCGGGATCACTTGAGCCATGTGGCGGACGTCTCCGACTTATCCGGAGTAGGTATCTCCGGATTGTGGTTACAGTTGCCGACGAACCGGAGGAACAACCTCCGGTACAGCTTCGGAGGCACCCCCGTGACCGACACCCTGATCGACACCGCACCGCCCAGACTGGCCCGCCCAGTCTCCGCGGCTATCCCCGACAACCCCCATCACGGCCGGCGCTGGCTGATTCTCGCCGTCCTCGCCATTGCCCAGCTCATGGTCGTGCTCGACTCGACGGTCGTCAATATCGCCCTGCCGACCGCTCAGGAGTCCCTCGGCTTCTCCGATGGCAACCGCCAGTGGATCGTCACCGGCTACGCGCTGGCGTTCGGCAGCCTGCTGCTGATCGGCGGCCGGCTGGCCGACCTCTTCGGCCGCAAGCGCGTCTTCATCATCGGCTTGGGCGGCTTCGCCGTCGCCTCGGCGGTGGGCGGCGCGGCCAATGGCTTCGAGATGCTGGTCGCCGCGCGGGCCGTGCAGGGCGCGTTCGGCGCGCTGCTCGCCCCCGCCGCGCTGTCGCTGCTGACCACCACGTTCACCGACGGCAAGGAGCGCGCCAAGGCGTTCGGCATCTACGGCGCGATCGCCGGGGCCGGGGCCGCAGTCGGGCTGCTGCTGGGCGGGTTCCTCACCGAGTACGCATCCTGGCGCTGGACCATGTACGTCAACCTGTTCTTCGCCGGCGCGGCCATGATCGGCGGCGCGCTCTGGCTCCGGCACACCCCCGCCGACGTCAAGCCCCGGATCGACATCCCCGGCACGCTGACGGTGTCGGCCGGCCTGTTCGCCCTCGTGTACGGCTTCTCCCACGCCGAGACCGCCGGCTGGGGCAGCAGCGTGACGATCGGGTTCCTGGTCGCATCCGTGATCCTGCTGGTCGCATTCGCGTTCATCCAGACCCGCTCGCCGCACCCGCTACTGCCGCTGCGCGTCGTGCTCGACCGGACCCGGGGCGGCGCGTTCCTCTCGATGTTCGCCTCGGCCATCGGCATGTTCGGGATCTTCCTGTTCCTGACCTACTACCTGCAGGGCTCCATGCACTACAGCGCGGTCAAGACCGGTGTCGCGTTCCTGCCGATGGTGGCCGCGCTTGTCTTCGCCAGCACCGTCGTGTCGACCGTGCTGTCCCCGCGCGTCTCGCCCCGAATCCTGATCCCTGCCGGCATGGGCATCGCGGCGCTCGGCATGGTCGTGCTCACCGGCATCGGCCTCGACACCAGCTATGTCTCGCACACCCTGCCGGGCACCATGATCATCGGCCTGGGCCTGGGCACGGTCTTCGCCACGGCGATGAGCCTGGCCACGATGGGCGTCCACGCCGACGACGCCGGCGTCGCCTCGGCGGCGGTCAACACCGTCCAGCAGGTCGGCGGATCGGTCGGCACGGCGCTGCTCAACACCCTGGCCGCCACGGCGGCCTCGACCTTCGCCGCCGCTCACCTGAGCAGCTCCAATGTCGCGGAGCTCGCCGCCGTGCACAGCTACGTGGTGGCCTTCTGGTGGGCCGCGGGCGCATTCGCCGCCGGCTCGGTCCTGACCGCGATCATCCTGCGGTCGGGCATCCCGCACGCCGACCCCGATTCAGAGGTGCTCGTCGTAGTCTGACGGGCAACGCCCCACCACACGACAGACGGGAGGCCTCCGCGATGACAACGACGTCAGTCACGAGCCCGGCTCCGATCGCCTCGGATCCCGGGAACGTGCCCGCGGAAGCCTCCCGTCCTTTGCGCAAGGACGCGGCCCGAAACCGCGAGCTCCTGATCGCCTCCGCCCGCGAGGTTTTCGCCCAGCGCGGCATGGAGGCCACGCTCGATGACATCGCCCGTCACGCCGGGCTCGGGGTGGGCACGGCCTACCGCCACTTCGCCAACAAGCACGAGCTGGCCCGGGCCCTGATGGAGCAGACCATCGACGGGATCGTCGCCGCGCTGGACGCCGCCGGAGCCAACCCCGATCCGCTGGCCGGCCTGATCGGCTTCCTCGAATCGGCCATGGCCGTGCAGGCCGCCGACCGCGGGCTGCGCCAGGTGATGATGGGGATGCACGACGCCGCGCAGATGGAGCAGGTGCACGACCGGATGGGCCCCGTGCTCGAGGACCTGGTCGGCCGCGCCCAGGCCGCCGGGCAGGTCCGGCTCGAGGTCGGCCCAACCGACATCGGCATGATGGTGACGATGCTCTGCACCGTGGCCGACATCGTGGCCGACGCCGCGCCGGAGCTGTGGCGCCGATACCTGGCTATCTACCTGAATGGGATATGCACCCAGACCTGCTCGACCGACGTGATGGCGGCGTTCCCGCCGCTGAGCGAGGCCCAGTTCCGCACCGCGATGGCGGCCTACAAAGGGTCCCTCGGCTAGATCCGGCTGCCGATGACTCGCGGTCAGCCCGGCAGGTTGTCCAGGATGGCCATGGGAGTGTCGTACTCGGGATCGACCGTATCGACGGAGTCCCCCGCCTCCTCGTGGATCCGACGCGTCACGCCGGCGGTGTCCTGACGCCCTCGTGTCACACCGGGCAGCCAGTCGTCGTGGTGGCAGTAGACCACCCGGCGGGGCTGGAGCAGCCGGGCCTGGCTTGCGACAAAGCTGGCTAAGGATCCCTGAATGGGCTCGCCGTCGATGTTGCCCCGGCCGGCTACCGCCAGGATCGCCACGTCGGGGCGCAGCCCGTCGACCACGCCGGTCCAGTACCCCGAGGTATCGCTGAACCAGATGCTCCCGTGCCGGGTCTCGATCAGATAGCCCAGCGCCCCGCCGTCCCCGCGCGGGCTGTGCAGGCCCGGCGGCAGCGCCCCGCCGATGCCCATGCGCGCCATCCGCTGCTGATGCGTCACCGCGTCATCGCCGGTGATCTCGTCGTCTGCGGAGAGCATGCCGCCGGACCAGATGCACGAGTGCAGGCCCGGGAAGACCCGCACGCGCAGGCCCGGTGCGAGCTCGACCGGCTCGCCGCCGGACACCGCGAGCAGCTGCGCATCCGGGACGCCGGCGCCGGCAGCCAGCCGGATCGACTCATAGTTTGCGATGACTGTGGCCCGGGTGTTGAGGGCGATCGTCTCGGCGCCGGCCAGGTGATCGAAGTGCGCGTGGCCGACCATCACGTAGTCGGCTCGCTGCACCTGGGCCGTGGTCAGCCCCACCGGCGGGGCCGCGGGCACCCGATCCATATAGGCGTCAAGGAAGATGACGGTGTCATCGACCTCGAGCCGGAATGTCGACACTCCGTACCAGGACAGATTGACGGGCATCGCGGCCTCCTCGGATGGGCACCTCAGCGTGCCGATCCCGATCCTGCCGTCGGATGGCGGCCCTGCCTAGATGCGCGGCTATCTCTTCGCGGCGTCGGGCAGGAGCTCCTCGCGCTTGGGCAGCGGATCGTCGTGGCGGTCGATGACCCACCGGCAGACGACGGCCGCGCCCAGGCAGAGGGCGATCGCGACGAAGTAGGTGACGACATAGGGGCCGGGCTCGGTGGCATCGGCCGCGATGGCGGTGAACAGCCCGATGCCGACGACCGAGCCGATCTGGTTCGAGGTCTGCTGAAGCGACGACGCCAAGCCGAAGTCCTCGGACCGCATGCCGTGGCCAACCGCCGAGGTCAGGGCGGGCTGGCCGCTGCCGAATGCGAAGCCGCTCAGGGACAGCGCGACCACCATGATCGCCAGCGTGGTCGTGGCCGCGCCCACCGCCATCAGGCCCATCATCGCGGCCAGCGCCACGCAGGCGCCGACGAGCAGCCTCCGCTCCCCGATCCGCACGCCCAGGCGCCCGGCAAGCGGCGACACCAGCATGATCGACGCCGCGCGCGGCACGGTGACCAGCGAGGTCATCCCCGCCGACAGCGCGAACACCGTCTGCAGAAGCAGGGGCGTGACGATGAGGCTGCCCATCCAGGCCGAGCCGAGCAGGAACGAGCTGACGCAGAGCACCCGGATGTTGCGCGCCGACAGGACCCGCAGCGGCAGCAGCGGCGATCGGGCCCGGCGCTCGACCTGGATCAGGACCCAGACGGCGACCGGGGCCATCATCAGCGATCCGACGCTGATCGGGGTGGGCCCCCACACGCCGAGCCGATTGATACCGAAGGTCAGGGCGAAGGTGGCCACCGCGAGAGCCAGGGCGCCCAGGTAGTCCACGGACCGGTCGCCCTCGCCGACGTCGTCGGCGCGCAGGACGATCGCCGCCGGAAGCAGCGCGGCCAGCGCGACGATCGCCTGGACGATGAAGATGGGCCGCCATCCCACGGAGTCGATGAGCGGGCCGCCGACGATCACGCCGATCACCGATGCGCCCGCGAACGTGCCCGAGGCCAGCGACGACACCCGGACCCGCTCGCCGGGCGGGAAGGACCGGAACAGCATCGCGAACGTGGCCGGGACGATCGCCGACGCGCCCATCTGCGAGACGGTGCGGAAGGCGATGAGGCTGGTCGCATTCCAGGCCGCCGCCGTCAGCAGGGAGAACAGCCCCGCCGTCACCAAGCCGGCGAGGAACAGCCGCCGGTGCCCGCGCAGGTCGCCGAGGCGACCCAGCACCGGCGTCGACACCGCCCCGGCCAGCATCGGGGCGGTCGTGACCCAGGTGATCGTGCTCGGCGCGGAATTCAGGTTCGCGGAGATGTCGTTGACCGAGATGCTGAGGATCGTGGTCGGGAAGCTGGTGGAGAACAGCCCGGCCAGCGTCACGATCAGGAGCATCCGGGGATAGCGAGGGCTCGCCAGCGCGCGGGCGCGCGCTCCGGCGAGAATCCGGGTCGGCAAGGGCGGGTCCGATTCTGTGGCGGCTTAGGCGGTCAGTGGCGGTACTTGACGCTCGGAGGGTATCGGCGCGACGGGGCTTCCCGCAGGCACCTCCGTCGGCGAGGATGGGTGCCCGGCCAGACCCCCTGTGCGGGCAGGATCCCAGGTTGCTGGAGAACGGCAGGCTCACTATGCGCCACGTCAACGTCGGCGACATCGAGGTCGTCTCGCTGCTGGACGGGACCGAGGCGTATAGCGCCGCGGCGGTCTACGTCGATGCCGGCGACGCGCTCGCGCAGTATGCGGACCTGCTCGATACCCAGGGCCGGGTGACCCTGCCCTTCTCCAGCTTCCTGCTGCGGGGCGACGGCCTCACCGTGCTGGTCGACACCGGCAATGGGCCCGAGGCGCAGGGCAGGCTGCTGGACGAGCTCAGGCAGGCCGGAACCGGGGTCGGCGATATCGACGTCGTGGTGTTCACGCACCTGCATGGCGATCACACGGGCTGGAATATCGATCGCGCGTCTGGCGCCGCGCAGTTCCCCAACGCCCGCTATCTGGTTCCGCGCGGCGACTGGGACCACTACCGCGCCGCCGACCCGCCGTCGCGCTCCTTCACCCGCGACGTCGCCGTGCTCGAGGGCCTCGGGGTTCTGGAGCTCATCGACGACGGCCACGTGATCTCCCCGTCGCTGGCGACGCTGCTCACCCCCGGGCACACCCCGGGCCACATGACGATCGTGGTCAGCTCCGGGGACTCCGAGGCCCTGGTGCTGGGTGACGCATTCCTGACCGGCCTCGATGTCGCCGAGCCCGACTGGGTGACGACGTGGGACTGGTCGGCGCCGGAGGTCCGCCGGACCCGGCGCCTGCTGCTGGACCGGCTCGAGGCGACGGACGCGCTGATCGCCGCCAGCCACCTGCCGGCGCCGGGACTGGGCCGATTCGCGGTGGCCGGCGGCCGGCGCGTCTTCCAGCCGCTGCCCTAGGCATCCGGCCGGTCGGCTAGGCCGGCGAGGTGAGCGCGAAGGCCTCGATGCCGGCGGGAAGGGGGATCCGCGGGGCCCAGCCGAGGTCGCGCCGGATCGCCTCGATGCTCACCTGGCCCAGGTCGTTGTCCACGGGGTCCGGGCCCGGATCGACCTGGATGTCCGCGCTCGGGATGATCGCCCGGACCAGGTCGGCGACATCGCCGATCGTCACATTGGTGCCGCCGCTGGCGTTGTAGACCGCCTGCGGAATGGTGTCTGCGTCGAGTGCGGCGATCAGGGCGTCCGCGGCGTCGTCGACGTGGATGAACTGCCGGTGGAAGTCGGCGCCGAAGCCCAGGTGGGTGGGGCGCCCGGCCTGAGCGTCGCGCACCATCGTCCGGATCACGCAGTCGGTGGTCCGGCGCGGCCCGTACACCCAGCACAGCCGGATGCTGACCGAGGACAGCCCGTACTGCCGGTCGTAGGCGACGGCGAGCAACTCGCTCGAGGCCTTGCTGGCGCCGTACATATCGCTGGGGATCGGAAGCGCGGATTCGAGGATCGGCCCGGGGCCGGCGGCGCCGTAGATGGTGTTCGACGAGACGTAGACGAATCGGCGGGCCGCGTGGACGCGGGCGAGCTCCAGGACATTGGCGGTGCCGGCGATGTTGACCTGGAACATCGCATGCGGGGCGTCGCGCGCGACCATCGGGCCGGAGAAAGCGCCGCAGTGGATCACCGCGTCGAGCCCGCCGCGGGCCAGCGCGTGCAGTCGGTGGATGTCCCCGATGTCGCATTCGATGACCTCGAGGCCGTCGATCAGCCCGCCGCGACGATCGACGGGGATGACGGCGGTGCCCCGAGCCAGGAGCCTCATCGCCACGGCGTGGCCGATGAGCCCGGCGGCTCCGGTGACCAGGACGGGGGCGTCAGCAGGCAGGTTCATGCGCAGGTCTCCTAAGTAGAGGTCGATTGCCCGCTATAGGGCGGTGTAGCCGCCGTCGACGACGAAGACGCTGCCGGTGACGAACGAGGCATCGTCGCTGGCGAGGAAGAGGATCGGGCGGGCGATCTCGCGCGGCTGGCCGATCCGGCCCAGGGCGTGCTTGGCCCCTAGCTCGCCGAGGGTCCCCTGGTGACCGCGCCCGCCGCCGGCGAACTGCTTCATCAGCATCGGGGTCTCGACCGCGCCCGGGCACACGACGTTGACCCGGACGCCGTCCTTGGCCGCCTCGACGGCCAGGGTCCGCGTCAATCCCAGCACCCCGGCCTTCGACGCGATGTAGGCCGCCAGAAGCGGGGATCCCACCAGCGCCAGCTGGGACGCCACATTCACGATCGAGCCGCCGCTGGCCGCGAGAGCCGGCAGCGCGTGCTTCGAGGTGAGGAACGAGCCCTTGAGATTGGTGTCGAGCACCAAGTCCCACACCTCGCCGGTCAGTTCGACCGCCGGGGCGGGGCGGTCGATTCCCGCGGAGTTGACGAGGGCATCGAGGCGGCCCCAGCGGGCCAGCACCTGCTTCACGGCGGCCGCGACCTCATCCTCCTGGCGCACGTCGACCTGCAGGCAGAGGAACTCCTCACGGGCCGGCATGCGCGAGAGGTCGAAGTCCAGGATCGCGACGTGCGCGCCCTCGGCCGCGAACTCGTCGGCGGTGGCCAGGCCGATGCCCGATCCCCCGCCCGTCACGATGACGACCTTGCCCTCGAACCGGGCCGAGCCGGCCGGCGTAGTCACATTGCTCCCCTTGCTATCTGATGAAGGATGACGGGCGCGCGGATCAGGCGGGCGAGCCGGCGAAGACCGGGGACGCATCGACGCGCAGGGCCGCGGCCAGCAGTTGCGCAACCTCGAACAGCCCGCGCTCCTGCCCGGGCCGGGCCACAAGCTGGACCCCGCACGGCCGACCGTCGCGGTAGTGACCGGCAGGCACCGAGAGCGCCGGGTAGCCCATCAGGTTGACCCATTGGGTGAAGGCCCCGACCGCATCCGGGACCGCCGGCGCGCCCCCGACGGTTGCCGGGCCGCCGAGCCCGGCGGGCCACGCGGCGGTCGGCAGCACGGGCAGGAGCAGCACATCGGCTTCGGGCCAGGACGAGGAGATCGCGCGCCGGGTTGCGGTCACCAGATTTACGGCGGCGCAGTAGTCGACGGCACTCAGATCCGCGGCGCGGCGGGCCAGCCCGGCGACGCCGGCGGTCAGGGCCTGGTCGGGCTCGGGCGCGGAGGCCTGGGCGGCGGCGACACCCGCGGCGACCAGAACGCCCCAGGCCTCGCGCACGGGCCCGAGCGTGTACGGGGCAGCTACCGGCGACACGTCCAGCCCGCCCGAGGCCAGAGCCTTGGCCGACGCGCCGACCACGTCGCGGACCTCGGCGTCGACCGGCTCGCCATCGACGCTGTCGAACCATCCGATGCGCAGACGCTTCGGCGATGCGGGCTCGGGAACCAGCATCGAGGCCGGATCGCGCACGTCCGGGCCGGCAAGCACACCGAAGTAGGCCACCAGGTCCTCGAGCGTGCGCACCATCAGCCCGATCACCTGGAAGTCCAGCGCCAGCGGGGGGAAGCCGTAGGCGCGGGCCACCCGCCCGTTCGTCGGGCGCAATCCGTAGATGCCCGACAGCGATGCCGGGGCCCGGATGGAGCCGCCGGAATCGGTGCCGAGCCCGAAGGGCACCACGCCCGCGGCGACGGCGGCCGCCGTGCCGCCGCTCGACCCGCCCGGGGTGAGGGCGAGGTCATGCGGATTGCGGGTCGTTCCGAACACCGCGTTGTCGGTATTGCTGCTCATAGCAAGCTCTGGGGTGTTGGTCTTGGCCACGATCACCGCACCGGCCGCGCGCAGCCGCTCGACGCTGATGTCGTCGCGCTCCGGCACGAAGCCGCGCCACCGCAGGCTGCCCCACGTCGCCGGGATGCCCCCGACGAAGATGTTGTCCTTGACGACAACGGGGATGCCGTCGACGGCGCTCAACGGCCGCCCGTCGCGGTGCCGCTCGTCGGACCCCGCTGCCGCCGCCCTCGCTCCGTCGAGATCGACGAAGACCAGCGCGTTCAGCTCAGCCGTATCGGCATGGCGGCCCAGGCAGGCGTCGAGCAGTTGCGTCGCGGTGATCCGCCCGTCGCGCAGCGCCGTCGCCGACTCCCCTGCCGTCCATCGCCACGCCTCGGTCGTCGGGGCGTCAGGACCAGTCATTGAGGTTCTCCCGGAAGGTCGCCTTGCGGTACGAGCCACGTATGTAGCCCCGGTCGCGCAGCACCGCGCAGAGCCCGTCCGTCACCTCGGCCACGCTCTTGCGGGTGAGCTCGTCCTCGGTGCCGTAGATCAGGAAGCCGTCCTGACCACCGCTCTCGGCGATCGCCTCGTTCATCTGCTCCGCGACGGTGCCGGGCGAGCCCACGAACTCGATGCCCTGCATCTGGCCCGGCTGAGTGATCACCTCCCGGAGCGTCTTGGCGCCGGCCGCGCCCTCCACCAGGTGCTTCATCGTCGAGACCTGGCCATTGCCGAGCTCGGTCGGCATCGGGGCGTCCAGGTCATATGTGGAGTAATCGACATTGCCGCCGCTGAAGTACGACAGATGCCACAGCGCGGACTCGATCGACTGCGGATCGTGCTTCTTGCGATCGGACTCGTCGTGCCGTTCCTGCGCCTCGCGATCGCTCCAGCCCAGGAAGAGCTTGGACATGAAGAAGATGTGAAGGTCCTCCGGGCGGCGGCCATGCGCGATCAGCCGCCGGTTCATATCGGCGCGGAGATCCCGCATCTGATCCGGGGTCTTGGCGATGCTGAGCATCGCGTCGGCGTGCGCGGCGGCAAGCTCGCGGCCCGCTTCCGAGGTGCCGGCCTGGGTGATCACCGGCCGGCGCTGCGGGCCCGGCGGGTTGTTCAGCGGGCCGCGGGTCTTGAAGTACTTGCCGACGAACTCGATGGGCTTGACCTTCGTGTGGTCGGCGAACCGCGGCTCCCTCCTGTCGAGGACCAGTGCGCCGGGCTGCCACGAGTCCCATAGCATACTTACGGCTTCCATCCATTCCTCGGCCATCGCATAGCGCTGGTCGTGGTCGTACATCTCGTCGAGCCCGAAGTTCTGGGCGACGCGATGACTGACCGATGTCACGATGTTCAGCCCGATGCGGCCGTTGCTCAGGTGGTCGAGCGTGGTGGCTAGGCGGGCGGCGAGGAACGGGTGGTACTGGACGGTCGAGATCGTCGACACGAGACCGACATGCTGCGTGGCCTGGGCCAGCAGCGGCATGAGCGGCATCGGGTCGTTCTTCGGGGCCTCCAGTGCGTACTGGAGGGCGGTCTCGGTCGAGCCCCGGTACGTGTCGTCGATCATGGAGGTGTCCTCCATGAACAGCAGGTCGAAACCGCCGCGCTCGACGGCGCGGGCGATATCGACCCAGAACGACGAGCCGGTCCACTCGTGGCGGTTGTCCCCCGCCCACGTCCCCCGCCAGGTCTGCGGACGGTAGCCGTCGACGAACCAGCCCAACTTGAACATCGAGTTCAGCCCTCCCCGGTGGTGGTCTCGCATCAGCGAGCCGTATCGGCTCAGACCACTCCGCGGGTGTTTCGGTTGAGCGAAATCGGGATTTCTGCGCTGTTAATTAACTCGTTTACGCGATAGGGCCGGTGTATTTGCTAGTGCAGGCAAGGCTGCGGCCGGCTACTGGTAGCGCACGCGCGGGTCTATGACGCCGTAGGCGAGGTCGACGAGGATCGTCACGAAGATGAACACCGTGGCGAACACGATCACGGAGCCCGTGACCACGGGGTAGTCGCGCTGCCGGACGCCCTCGGCGATGAGGGTCCCCATGCCCGGGATCGAGAAGATGGACTCCAGGATCACCGTGCCGCCCAGGATGTGCCCGACCTGCAGGCCGAGGATCGTGAAGACCGGGATCAGGGAGTTCCGCGTGGCGTGCTTGAGCAGCACGATCCGCGGCCCGGCGCCCTTGGCCCGCACCGTGCGGATGTAGTTGGAGCTGAGCACCTCGAGCAGGGACGATCGCAGGAATCTGGAGACCGAGGCGATCGTGCCCGCCGACAGGGCAAGCGCCGGGAGCATCACCTGCCGGATGTTCTTGGATGGATCCTCGAACGGCGAGCTGTAGGCCAGCGGCGGGGTCCAGGACAGGTACAGCGCCAGGTAGGTGATGAGCATCAGCGCGATCCAGAAGCTGGGCACCGAGATGCCGGCGACCGACACGACCCGCAGCAGCTGGTCCACCCAGCTGTTGGGTCGCAGAGCCGACAGCATGCCCAGCGGGACGCCGATGAGGATGCCCAGGGCCAGCGCGATCGCGCCGAGCTCGAGGGTGGCCGGCAGTCGGGCAAGGATCATCTCGGTAACGGGCTGCTCGGTGTAGAACGACTTCCCCAGATCCCCGGTGAACGCGTTGCCCAGGAACGAGAGCAGCTGCGTCAGCACCGGCTTGTCCAGCCCAAGCTGCGCCGTCCGCTGCTCAATCAACTCCGGCGTGATACCCGGCACGTCGATAAGCATCGTGCGAACAGGGTCCCCCGGGACGAGCCGCACCGAGAAGAACACGAATAGCGTCACAAGGAAAATAATGAGCAGGCCGTAGAAAACCCGCCGCACCGCGTATCCGACCATGAGTAACCATAGGCATAGTCGGGTCCATCTGCCGCATTGAGGGCCAGCTATTACTGGTAGCGGACGCGGGGGTCGATGACGCCGTAGAGCAGGTCGACCATGATGGTGACGAGGATGAAGACGGTGGCGAAGACGATGACGGAGCCCATGACGACGGGGTAGTCGCG
>JAOPVO010000003.1 GCA_025966155.1 Pseudonocardiales bacterium | reverse complement strand
GCCGTGAGGATCAGCAGCACGACCCGGGTCGGGGTGACCTCGCCGCCCAGTTGCCGGATGAGCTCGGCCGAGTTGTGGAACGAGGCCACCATCGGGACGCCGAAGAGCTTGGCATCCACCACGCTGTCGGTCTGGGTCTGGGACCAGGAATACAGGGCGTTCGCGCCGGGCTTCAGCCGTCGCAGCACATGGAACAGGGCGATGAAGATCGGGATCTGCAGGAACATCGGCAGGCAGCCCGAGAGGGGGTTGAACCCCTCCGCTTGCTGGAACGCCGCCATCTGCCGCTGCATCTCGCCGCGGTCGTTCTTGTACTTCTCGCGCAGCGCCTGCAGTTTGGGCTGCAGCTCCTGCATCCGCCGCTGGTAATGGACCTGCTTGATGAACAAGCGGAAGAGCAGGATGCGCGCCGTCACCACGAGCATGACGATGGACAGCGCCCATGTCAGACCGCCATTGGGGTCCATTCCGAGCTTGGTGAAGACCCAGTACCAGCGCAGCAGGACCCACGACACTGCGGTATAGAGCGGATCGAGCACAGGATCTCTTCTCCTAGACGCCGGGCGTGAGCCGTGGCAGCGGTGTATCGAGCAGACCCGAGGCGGTGACCCGGCTGCGCCTCATCGAGAACGCCTCGGGTACCGGATCGGTGCCGCCGCGGTGGAACGGGTGGCAGGTGAGGATGCGCCGGACCGCCAGGTAGCTGCCCCGAAGCGCACCGAAGCGCACAATCGACGCTGCCGCGTAGGCACTGCAGGTCGGGGTGTAGCGGCAGCTCGGCGGCAGCGCCGGGCTGATCCATGATCGATAGAACCCCACGACCCGGAGCAAGGCGCGTGCGCCCAAGCCCGCGGGCGCGGTTTCGGACATCATCGGGCCCGCTCGGCGGACGGCATCGCGCGGGGCGGCCGGGCGGCCTTGATCAGCGCTCGATCCAGATCCGCGCCCAGCATGGCGCTCGGGCGGCCGGCAGCGGCCGGCAGCGCCCGAACGACGAGTGCGTGATAGCCATCGACGACCGGTAGGCGGGCTGCGACCAGGGCGCGCAACTGCCGGAGCACCCGATGCCGCACCACGCTGTTGCCCACTGCCTTACTTACGACGAAGCCGACGGCGGTAGTCGCCGTCGGCTCGTCCGTGGTTCCCTCGCGGGAAGTTGCATAGATGACTATTGAGGGAGCGCCGGCCCGGCGGCCTCGCGAGATCGTCTCGGCGAACTGATCGCTCGACGTCATCCGATGCGCGCGGGGGAGCATGGCGCTACCTGGCTCACTGGGCGCATGGGCGGTGCCGTTGGCGGACCGGACGGCACTGCCCGTGCAGTGGGAGCCAGTGTCAGGCGGAGAGCTCGCGACGGCCACGACGGCGACGCGTGGAGATGATCGCCCGTCCGGCTCGCGTGCGCATGCGCAGGCGGAAGCCGTGCGTCTTGGCGCGACGGCGGTTGTTCGGCTGGAAGGTCCGCTTGCTCACGGGAAAGCTCCATACGTCGGGCGGGCCGGGGCCAGCACAAGGGAAAGGCAACAACACCAACGAGAGTCCGGGTTGGTGGACCCCGGCGGGCATGTACGCCTCGACTGAAACGCCTGGACAGAATCCGGGCAGCACAAGAAAACGCGTAACTCGAATGCCACGGTACGCGGGCGCCTCGGCCAGGGTCAAACGTCGCCGCGTCCTAGCCGCGACACCCTCGCGTCCTCACTGCTGAAGCCGTGCGGCGACGGCCGTTATAACGCATTGCGGGCAGTGAATCGACGACCGTAGCGCCCACCTGCGCCCGCTCCATGTCAACACGCCGAACGGCGGTTGTGAGTCGTCAGGGCGGGCTGTTACGTTGTCGGCTCGCCTCCAGCGGGGGCACCTAGCCAGTGAATATCGGGGGAACGACGAGCAACCGGCACGTCCTAAGTCCATGCCAGCGCGGCCCGGCATCGTGCCTCACGCACGGATCTCAGCGCTATCCACACACTGTGGACGACGCTGTGGATTGCCGTCATCGCAGCGTCTCCGGCTCGGCTCGTACGGGCAGGGGAGGAACGGCGCTACGTGTCTGACGATCATCCACTTGACCTGGCCGAGGTCTGGAGCCGCGCGGTTGCCCGGTTCGACAACGCCAGCGTCCGCCCCCATCAACGGGCCTGGATCAAGCTGACCCGACCGCTCGGATTGGTCGAGGACACGGCGCTGCTGGCCGCGCCCAACGACTTCGCCAAGGACTACCTCGAGAACCGCCTGCGCCCGATGATCGCCGCGGCGCTATCGGAGGAGCTGGGCCGGGAGATCCACGTCGCGGTCACCGTCGTCCCGCCCGAGCCGGGGGAGCCGCCCGTCGGCACCTCCGCCTCGAACCAGGACTGGGATCACGAGGAGGACCCCGGCCACCCCCCGCGCGGCTACGGCGGGCGCCCCACCTATCCCGAATCCGGTGGATCCGGGGCCATCGGCAGCGGTCCGGGCAACGACGCATCCTCGGATTTCACCGGCTCCCACAATGGCTCGCACCGCGGGGACACCTTCGAGCGCGACGGCGCCCCCGATGGATTCGATGGCCGGGACGGTGTCGTCCGGCAGTTGTCCACAGCCGCGGCGGCCAAGCAGTCCCGTGATTCGCGCCTCAATCCCAAGTACATGTTCGACACCTTCGTCATCGGCTCCAGCAACCGCTTCTCCCACGCCGCGGCCGTCGCCGTGGCGGAGGCGCCGGCCAAGGCCTACAACCCGCTGTTCATCTACGGGGAATCCGGTCTGGGCAAGACCCACCTGCTGCATGCGATCGGCCACTACGCGCACCGACTGTTCCCGGGGCTCCGCGTTCGGTACATCAGCAGCGAGGAATTCACCAACGACTTCATCAACTCCCTGCGCGACGACAAGATGCAGGCATTCCAGCGCCGCTACCGCGATGTCGACATCCTGCTGATCGACGACATCCAGTTCCTGGAGCGGGCCGAGCGGACGCAGGAGGAGTTTTTCCACACCTTCAACACCCTGCATAACGCGAACAAGCAGATTGTGATCAGCTCCGACCGCTCGCCGCGCCAGCTGACGACGCTGGAGGACCGGCTGCGCACCCGCTTCGAGTGGGGCCTGATCACCGACGTCCATGCCCCTGACCTCGAGACCCGGATCGCGATCCTGCGCAAGAAGGCCGCGCAGGAGGGCATGAACCCCCCGCCCGAGGTCATGGAGTTCATCGCCACCAAGATCCAGAGCAATATCCGTGAGCTCGAGGGCGCGCTGATCCGGGTCACCGCCTTCGCCAGCCTCAACCGCCAGCCGGTGGATATGCGCCTGACCGAGGTTGTGCTCAAGGACCTCGTCAGCGAGTCCGACCGCCCCGAGATCACCGCGGCGATCATCATGGCCGTCACTGCGGAGTACTTCCAGATCTCCCTGGACGATCTGGCCGGCCAGTCCCGTCGCCGCGACCTCGTAGTGCCCCGTCAGATCTCCATGTACCTCTGCCGCGAGCTCACCGACCTGTCGCTGCCCAAGATCGGGCAGATGTTCGGCGGGCGCGACCACACGACGGTGATGCACGCCGATCGCAAGATCCGCCGGGATATGACCGAGCAGCACACGACCTACAACCAGATCGCCGAGCTGACCAACCGCATCCGCTCGCGCGCCCGGCACTGATGCCGACCCTTGACCGGCCACTGCGCCGCGCAGTTATCCACACCGCGCAGCCGCAGTTGCGCACCGGGCTGGCGCCGCCTGGGCGCCACGGCGCCTCGTCCACCGCGGCGGTTGGCGGCGCCCAGGTCCGACCCGCGCGTCGCCCACAGGCTGGAGCGTTGAGCAGCAAGGGGCAGCGCACGTTATCCCCCGAGTGCACAGCCCCGAGTACTACAGACGATGCTTACTACTCCCTCCTACCCTCAACGGCATCCAGGTGGGACATCATGTGGACATCCACCCGCACACCCCGATCAGCTAGCTCGCCCAGCTGCGCCCCTGGAGGCCTCCGGTGAAATTCCGAGTCGAACGCGACGCGCTTGCCGACGCGATCGCATGGACCGCGCGGAGCCTTCCGTCGCGCCCGGCCGCCCCGGTTCTCGCGGGGGTGCTGCTCGAGGCGACCGATGGCGCCGATGGCCCGTCGCTGACCGTGTCCGGCTTCGACTACGAGGTCTCGACCCGCGTCTCGATCGGTGTTGCCGTCGTCACGACAGGGCGCGTGCTGGTGTCCGGGCGACTCCTGGCCGACATCACCAAGGCCCTGCCGCCGCACCCCGTCGACGTGTCGGTCGACGGGTCCCGCGTCGCGATCACCTGCGGATCCTCGAAGTTCACTTTGCCGACGATGCCGGTTGAGGACTACCCCCGCCTGCCCGACCTGCCGGCCACCGCCGGGACCGTCGGCGCGGCGGAGTTCGCCAAGGCCGTCGCGTCGGTGGCCATCGCCGCCGGGCGCGATGACACGCTGCCGATGCTCACCGGCGTCCGCCTGGAGATCGACGGCGACCGCCTCACGTTCGCCGCCACCGACCGCTACCGCCTCGCCGTCCGCGAGCTGTCCTGGTCCCCGGCCGACCCCAGCGCCGAGCCCGTTCAGGTCCTGGTCCCGGCCAAGACGCTGGCCGATGTCGCGCGGAGCCTCACCGGCGGCGGCCTGCTGACGCTGTCCCTCGGCGGCGTCGGGACCGGCAACGGCTCGGAGGGCATCATCGGCTTCACCGGCGGCGGCCGGCACACGACCACGCGCCTGCTCGACGCGACGTTCCCGCCGTACCGGACGCTGCTGCCGACCGAGTGGACGGCCAGCGCCGAGGTCGATGTGCCGCAGTTCGTCGACGCGCTCAAGCGGGTGGCATTGGTTGCCGACCGCGGCACGCCGGTGCGCCTGGACTTCGCCGAGGGCGGGGTGAGCCTGTCCGCCGGGGCCGAGGACGAGGGCCGCGCCGAGGAGCAGATCGAGGCCGACTACACCGGGGACGCGATCACCACCGCGTTCAACCCGACGTTCCTGATCGACGGGCTCACCGTCATGGATGCCCCCGTGGCGCGCCTGCTGTTCACGACCCCGACCAAGCCCGCGGTGCTTCGTCCCCTGGCCAAGTCCGCCGCCGGATCGTCGTCTGATGGCAATGCCGAAACAGGTTCGGACGGGCTCGCTTCCGAGTACACCTACCTGATCATGCCGGTGCGCCTGCCCGGCTGATCGACGACAGGTCGCACCCACTGTCGTCGCCAGCCGGCGGATTACGGAAGAAGGAACCATGCAGATCGGGATCATCGGGCTGGGCAAGATGGGCGGCAATATGGCCCAGCGCCTGCGCAATGCCGGCCACGACGTGGTGGGATTCGACCGCGGAGACAACACCGCCCGCGATGTCGCCACCCTCGAGGAGCTTGTCGCCGCCCTGTCCCCGCCGCGCGCGGTGTGGGTGATGGTGCCCTCCGGCGCCCCCACCACCGCCACGGTGGTCAGCCTGCGCGACCTGCTGTCCGCCGGCGATCTGGTGATCGACGGCGGCAACAGCCGGTACACCGATGACGCCGAGCATGCCGGCCTGCTGGCCGCCAAGGGCATCGAGTTCGTCGACGCCGGCGTCTCGGGCGGGGTCTGGGGCCTGCAGAACGGCTACGCCCTGATGGTCGGGGGCGCGGCCGCCAACGTCGCCCGGGTCCAGCCGATCTTCGATGCCCTCAAGCCCCCCGGTGACTTCGGATTCGTGCACGTCGGCAAGCAGCCCGGGGCCGGCCACTTCGCCAAGATGGTCCACAACGGCATCGAGTACGGGATGATGCAGGCCTACGCCGAGGGCTATGAGCTCATGGCCGCCACCCCGCTGGTCGAGAATGTCGCCGAGACCTTCCGCTCGTGGCGCGAGGGCACGGTCATCCGCTCCTGGCTGCTGGACCTCGCCGTCAACGCCCTGGACGCCGATCCCGATCTGCACCTGCTGCGCGGCTACGCCGAGGACTCCGGCGAGGGCCGGTGGACGGTCGACGCGGCGATCCAGCACGCCGTCCCGATGCCGGTCATCACCGCGGCCCTGTTCGCCCGCTTCGCCTCCCGCCAGGAGGATTCCCCGGCCATGAAGATGGTCGCGGCGCTGCGCAACCAGTTCGGCGGGCACGCTGTGACCTCGGCGGCGGGCTCGTTCGAGAAGGGCGCGGATTCCCCCGGCGCCGATGTGACGCCCCCGGTGGGCGGCTCGCCCGCGGCATGATCTTCGGGATTCCCGTGATCGGCGTGGTTCGCTAGCGCGGTGTTCGTCCGCCACCTGTCCCTCGCTGACTTCCGCAGCTGGCGCACCGCCGAGATCTCCTTCGATCCCGGGCCGAGTGTGCTGGTGGGCGCGAATGGCCAGGGCAAGACGAACCTGGTCGAGGCGATCGGCTACCTGAGCACCCTGGGCAGCCATCGCGTCGCCCTCGATGCCCCGCTGGTGCGAGCCGCGGCGCAGACGTCGCTCGACCCGTCGG
>JAOPVO010000322.1 GCA_025966155.1 Pseudonocardiales bacterium | reverse complement strand
CCCCCGCAGTCGGAGCCAGGCACTACGTGAGCGCGCTGACGATCAACGAGCCATCCGTGGTCGCCGAGCTCACGGCGCAATTCCGCCGCTACGAAGCCGCCCTCGTCGCCAACGACATCGCCGTGCTCGACGAGCTCTTCCTGCGGTCCGACCGGACACACGATCATCACGATGTACGGCCCGAGCATCGGCACGGCCAGCACGCAGTTCCGCCGGACCGGATCGGGCCGCGGCGGGAAGCAGACCCAGGCATGGCTCAAAATCGGGGATGCGTGGCGCATCGTGCAGGCCCACGTCAGCCTGGAGGCCGAAAGTCAGGTCCGTGGCGCCGTCATCGCGTAACACCGCCGTCATCCGGCCGCGCGCCGGCCTGTATACGATTTTCCGGTGAATATCGCCCCCGCCGAGTCGCCAACTCCCGACGCGTCGATCCTGATCGAGTCGCTTCCGGACGAAGTCCACTGGGGGTGGCTCCCGACCGAGCGATCAGCCGTAGTTGCGACGATCGACTCCGGTGCGACAGTCACCTTCGACACCATCTCGCACGAGGGTGTCCTGGGGGATCAGGGCCGCGATCCAGTGGCATTCTTCGGTAGCTATGGGATTGCCGAGGACGCGGTGATGGCCGACGCGATTGCCCTCGCGGGCTCAGGCCGAAGCCACGATATGGGCATCGACGGCCCGCACGTCGTGACCGGGCCGGTGGCCGTGCGCGGCGCCCGGCCCGGCGACGTCCTCAAGATCGAGATGCTGGAGATGCGCCTGCGAGCGGGCTACGGCATCGTGTCCAGCCGGCACGGCCGCGGCGCATTGCCGGACCAGTTGCCGGCTGGCCCGGTCGCGTCGACGCTATGCACAGTCGACGGGGCGCTGGGCCGAATCGAGTCCGACGGCGGCCGGTCCATCTCGTTCCCGCTGCGGCCGTTCCTCGGCCTCATCGGGGTGGCGCCGGCCGGTGATCAGCCGGCTCACTCCGTGCCGCCGGGGGCGCACGGGGGCAATATCGACCTCACCCTGCTGACCGAGGGAAGCACGCTCTATCTTCCGGTTCAGGTCGCCGACGCCCTGCTGTATGTGGGCGATCCGCACTACGCGCAAGGCGACGGCGAGGTGGCTCTGACGGCCTTCGAGGCCCCGCTGCGCGCGACGCTTCGGGTGACGGTGATTCCCGCGGACGCCGCCCGTGAGGCGTTCGGCATCCTCGACGCGCCGATGGCCGAGGCGCCGGGCCTCATCGTGCCCATGGGGCTGGATGTGGATCTCAATGTCGCAGTCCAGAAGGCCGTGCGCGCGTCCCTTAGCCTGCTCACCCATCGCTACGGGCTGGCCGAGCAGACGGCCTATGCCTACCTCAGTGCAGCGGCCGATGTCTGCGTGACCCAGGTGGTAGATCGGGTCAAGGGCGCGCACGTCCGTATCCGGCTCGACGACTTCGCCGACTGGACCGCTTAGGGGCGCCAATTAGTCGGATTCGTCCGATTTGGCCAGCGAACTTAGCCAGCTTTGGGCTGTCGCGCATGGTGTTAGATCGCTATGTAGGAATTCCCTGTTGTGAGCGGAGCTGGCGTGCGCCTGTCCATGATCCTTGCCCGATCGACGGTCGCAGCAGTTGCGTTCGCCGCGTGCCTCGTTGCTCTTGCCGGGCCGGCAGCGGCGGCGCCCTCGGTCAGCCTCGTCACGGAGCTGCCCGAGAACAACGGCGATGACGGGGCCCCGTCGTATGGCTGGTTCGGCGGCGGCGTCAACGGCGGCGAGGCCGAGATCGGCCCGGATCCCGACGCGGCTTCGGCGAACGGATCGGCCCGCCTGACGACTCCCGCCGATGGCGCCGCGATTGTCAGCTCCGGCCGGCGGCTCGACCCGAACCCGTCGCTGTCGTTGCTGAGCCAGCTGGACTACGACACCCGCAAGATCGATATCGCGGCTTCGGGCCCCGCCACCGCGGTGCCCACCTTGATCCTGCGGCTGCAGTGCGATCCAACCGCGGCACCGCTGAACAACGCGATCGACTTCCGGTTCGACCCGTACGACCAGGTCGCGCCGTCCTACGACTTCAACCAGTGGACCACATGGCACGCCGGCGCCGACGAGGCGCTCTACACAACGGCCGGCTACATCACGCCCACTGGCATAAGCACGGCCGCCGTCGCCGGCGCCATCGGCGGGCCGGTGCCGGTCCCGCTGGGCGTCCTTCGGGCCGCATTCACGACGGCCTGCGGTGTCGAGGGGGTCGCGTATGGGTTCGACCTCAATCAGAGCGGCACCGGCGCCCCCCGCATCAGCCTCTTCGATCACGTTGTCGTCGACTTCACGGGGTCGGAGGCGGGCGGCAACTTCGACTTCGCCCGCACCGGCAAGTACCACCTGACCCAGAGCCCACTATGGGGCTCGGTTGCGCCCGGCGGCGTCACTGCCGAAGTCACGTACAAGATCATCGGCGACGTCGATGCGCCGGCCGTGCCGCACGAGTACCTCAGTGTCGGTTTCGCGGGCATGCAGGTCTCGTCCTTCGCCAGCTGCGAGCACCGGATCTTCGACGCCGCCTGGCAGTCGGTTGCCGTCATCGACTACGACGGGGAGCCGCAGATCATCATCGACGGCAGCAATTTCCAGGCGTTCCCGGACAGCAACATCGATGTCACCGTGCGCTGCACCCTGACCGCGGATGCGCCCACCGGGGTCTTCGCTCTGCGGGCCTACGCGTGGTCGCCGTACTTCAACGGCCACTTCGCCGACGGCGCATCGTCGAACACCGAGCCCAGTGACGACGTCCTCACGGTCGCTGCGCCAGTTGTGCTGCCCATATCGGAGCCGATTGCCGGCGGGCCGGCACTGGCGGCGACCGGGCCCGGCGACGCCCTGTCGCAGGCCCGACTCGCGCTGCTGATCCTGCTCATGGGCGGGGCCCTCATCGCAGCGTCTGGGACACGGCTCGCCCGCCGCTAGCAGCTGGCTCGCCGCCGCCGGGAACCCGGTCGGATCGCGGACTCAGTACATTGGCTCGAACCAGGCCACGGTGCTCGTGACGCAGCTGCCAGCGAAGGGGGTGGGCGATGCCATCGCCTGCGATCGAGATCCCGGTTGGCGAGCGCATGGTGCGCATCAGCAACCCCGACCGCGTGTACTTCTCGGCGCGCGGGGAGACCAAGCTGGACCTGGTCAACTACTACCTGTCCGTTGGCCCGGGGATCCTGCGCGCCCTGCGGGAGCGGCCCTGCATGCTGCACCGCTACCCCGACGGCGTCGACGGCGAGAAGATCTATCAGAAGCGGGTGCCCAAGGGCGCGCCGGATTGGCTGGAGACCGTCGAGGTCAAGTTCCCCTCCGGCCGTACCGCCGACGAGCTCTGCGTGACGGAGCTGGCAACAGTTGCCTGGGCCGTGCAGATGTCGACGGTGGAGTTCCATCCGTGGCATTCGCGCCGCGCGGACACCGAGCGGCCCGATGAACTGCGCATCGACCTGGATCCGCAGCCCGGAACCGGCCTCGCAGAGGCCAAGCTGGTGGCCTTGCTCGTGCGCGAGGCGCTTGAGGAGTTGGGCGCAGTTGGCTGGGTGAAGACCAGTGGCAGCAAGGGCCTGCACATCTACGTGCGGATCCAGCCGCTCTGGGGGTTCCGGGAGGTGCGGCGGGCGGCGCTGGCGTTTGCGCGGGAGATCGAGCGACGGGCCCCGCAGTTGGTGACGACCGCGTGGTGGCGGGAGGAGCGCGGAGAGCAGATCTTCCTGGACTACAACCAGAATGCGCGGGATCGGACGATCGCGTCCGCATATTCGGTGCGGGGCCGTCCGCATGGCCCGGTGTCCGCGCCGGTGACGTGGTCGGAGCTGCCGGATGTCGAGATGGAGGACTTCACGATCGCGACGATGCCGGCACGGTTCGCGGAGCTGGGTGATCTGCATGAAGGGATCGACGATGCTGTGTGGTCGATCGAGCCGCTGCTGGAGTGGGCCGACCGCGACGAGCGGGACGGGGTGGGCGATGCGCCGTATCCGCCGAACTTCCCGAAGCAGGAGGGCGAGCCGATGCGGGTGCAGCCCAGCCGGGCCCGTAAGCCCGCACCGGAGAAGATGATCGACCTCGACGAGTAGCTGCGGGGTGTGCGACTGTCCCTCGCGGCGGTGATCACGACAACTTCGCCGCACCGCCGCCGTTGGTGTGGTCGGCGATGGCATCTACGAGGTCGTGCCAGAGTTCCTTGGGGCGGTCGTGGCCCATGTCGGGCATCAGCCTGAGTTGGGCGCCGGGGACCAGCGCGGCTGTGCGCCGGCCCCCGCTGGGGTCGATCAGGGTGTCGTCGAGACCGTGGATGACGAGCGTCGGCACGTGCAGTTTCCGCAGCGCCTCGGCGCGGGAGCCGTCGAGGACCATCGCGGCGAGCTGACGGCCGATACCGGCCGGGTAGTAAGAGCGGTCGTAGCTTCGGGCGGCGAGCTCGCGCAACGTGCCCGCGTCGCCGTAGCGCCGTGAGGCCCATACGAGCTCGCGGTCGGCGGCGGCGATGTAGCCGTCCCGGTCGGCGGGCGTCGGCGCGAATAGCGCCTGCTGGGCGTTCGGGCTGCTCTGGCCGTACTCGGGCTCGCCGGTCGAGGACATCATCGAGGTCAGCGTGATGCACCGCTCAGGGTGGGCGGTGGCCATAGTCTGGGCGATCATGCCGCCCATTGACGCCCCGACGATGTGCGCCCGCTCGATGCCGAGCGCGGTCAGCAGTCCCAGCCCATCCTCGGCCATGTCCAGCAGCGAGTACGCCGCCATATCCTGCGCCGCGACGAAGTCGCCGCTGCTGACGGCGGCGATGAACCGCCCCAGATCCAGCGGGTGATCGTCGAACTTCGTGGACAGGCCGCAATCGCGGTTGTCGTAGCGGATGACGTAGCGGCCGCGCTCGGCCAGCAGGCGGCAGAAGTCCTCGTGCCAGGAGATCATCTGTGCGCCGAACCCCGCCACCAGCAGCACCGCCGGATCTCCTGGATCGCCGAAAGCATCGTGGGCCAGGGACACATCAGCGGAGACAGGGACGGCGCGCATCCGGGAAGTCTGGCATCCGGATCCCGCGCTGATTGCGCGGCGTTCCGTCCTTAGCGAACTGGGTATCAGGAGCCGGCCAGGAAGTTCGCTGCGTGCATCGAGGCCAACAGCGCGCCGAACGCGGCGTAATCGGGAACGGCGGCGTCAGTTGGCGTATCTCGGCAGCCCGCCCATCACCGGTGCGCCCGCGCGGCTGTGCCGGGGTAGAGGGATCGGCGGCAGAATGGCGGCCTCTGGTCCGGAGGCGGCACGCGAGTTACAGTCCGCGCATGGCCACCGGACTGATCGATATCTCGCTAACGGCGGGCGTGCTCACCGGCACCTCCGCCCTGTTCGGAGCCGGTGTGATGTGCCCGGAGGGCATCGCGGCGGTGCAGGGTCTGGGCGTCGACGTCGACGGCTCGACAATCAACTTCGTGACCCGCACGGCGCCGATGGGCGCTGTGGGTGCGAACGTCGCGATCGCGGTGTTCAACAACTTCAACCCCGACTTCGTGCGTCGGGTCATACCGTCGGCGTGGGACCACGCGGCGCCGGATCGGATCCTGCGCGCGCACGCCGATGCGGTGAGCGGTCCGCTTGCGCGGGCGTTGGCGACCATGCCGGCCGGCGCGCTCGAGGAGTACGCATCGCTCGCGCGGCGAGCCGCGGTCGCTGCCTCCAGCGACATCGGCGGGCGTGCGCTGTTCGCCGGATTCGCTGAGCTGCCATGGCCGGAGGAGGAGCATCTAGTCGCCTGGCACGCCGCGAAGCTGCTGCGCGAGCACCGCGGGGACGGGCACGTAGCCCTCTAGGTCGCCCACGAGCTGAGCGGCATCGAGGCGCTTGTTGTTCACGAGGCGTTCGGCGGACTCGCGCCGGGCCTGCTGCGCCGAAGCCGCGGCTGGAACCGGGGCCAATGGGCCGAGGCGGTGGACGGGCTGCGCACTCGGGAGTGGCTCACGGGCGACGACACGCTGACGCTGACCGATGAGGGCCGCCGCCGACGCCAAGAGATCGAGGATGGGACCAATCAGCTGGCCGCCAGCGCATTCGCCGGCATTGGCGACGATGGCCTGCGGCATCTGGTGAACCTGGGGCGCGACGTCGCCAAGGCGCTGGCCCGGGCAGGGATGACCCTGGAGGCGATGTTCTCGAGAATGAATGAGGAGTCGCGGACCCCGGACGCGGTGACAGCGGTACCTGATCGTCCGCGGGAAGCGGGATAAGGACGCTATCGGTCTGCCGATGAGCGCAGGACGCGGCGTGTGCCCGGCAAGGGCTCGAGCGACTTGCCGCGGGACACCGCAAGACGCAACTGGCTGGCCCAGGTGGGGAACCTAGACATCGGCCGGATCAGGGAAAGCACTCCCAGACCTTGGACTCTATGGCGTTGTTGAATCCAGTGATCACCATGACCACTAATAAAGATGCTTCGGCATCGTTTGCTATCGGAGCCAACACAAATCGAAGGCGGCCGTCTTGCCTCGCGACCTCCACATCATCCGACTGGCGTACGACTACCTGACGGCGGCCCTCCCAGCGCAGCAGGTACGGCACGTCCCCGAGGTGCATCTGGATATACCGACCGCTTTTCCGCACGGTGCGGCGCGGCTGGCTCGCCTGGAAAGCCAAGCCCGAGACGATCCCTCGCACCCCCTCGCGCAGGGCTCGCACGGTCATCCAGCTCGAGATAGTGACCTGCAAATCGGCAACCGGAACGCCGTCCTGCTTGCGAACTATCTGGACAAGTGGAGGGTGACTATCCGTGATGTTCAGCGCAAACACTGTGCCGCGCGCTTCGCACAGCCTCATCTCTCGAACCGTGAATGACCCTGCGGAGCGCAGCTTCTTACCCGAAAATCCATAGGCGACGATATGGACGGAATCGGTGTTCGCGTGCCGCGTTCTTCGGGGAAACATCTCACCATCCATGTGGGTGTACGTCGGATCCCTGGACTCACTCGACGCGATCTCCGGCGTTCGGTTCGCGCCCACACTGACACGCCTTGGCCATTCACGGCCCAAGCACCCAGAACATCCGGATCTGGCAGCGGTCTCGGGCGTTCACGTGAGGGCAGCGGCGGAACGACTAAGTGAGAGGACATCCGATGGCGCGCCGCGCCTAGGCGTCCGGGGCGCCCCAGCTTGCCAGCGCGACGATCGCCTCACGTAGGGCGAGCCCGCGATCGGTCAGCGCGTAGGCCCTGGTGTTGTGCCGCAGGGGCAGGCGGGACAGCACCCCGGCCGCTTCGAGCTCGCGCAGGCGGATCGCGAGCATGTTCGTCGGC
>JAOPVO010000307.1 GCA_025966155.1 Pseudonocardiales bacterium | reverse complement strand
GCGATCAAGGGCACAAGGCCCCGGGAGGCGCGTGGGTCGGGGCCGGGCCCCGCGTCATCGTGGCACGGGATGACGTGCCGGCTATGCAGGGTTTTCCCTGTTTCCGCGGAGTCCAGGGGTTCCCCCGTGGCCCCTCGCCGCGCGGCCGCCGAGTGTGGGCTCATCCAAGTGCCGACAACCGAGAGGCCCACCATGACTTCCGCACCCACGCTCACCGACCCTGATGCCCGACTCGGCACGCCGACTGACCGCTTGCTGACTGGTGCGCTGATCGTCGCGCCGCTGGTGTACCTGGCCGCGGATTCGACCTACGCAGCCCGCGGATGGGACGACCCCACCGCGGGTGTCATCCACGTGGTCGGGGCGATCGCGTATGGCTTCGTCGTCCTGCGCATCGCCAGCTGGCTACCGGCCCATTCCCGCGTCGCGGCAGCCATCCTGCTCACCGGGCTGATCGGCCTGGCCGGCAACGTCGCCTACGGATTCGACACTATCCACGTGTCCCTTGGGGACCCGGCGCTGGTCGATCAGTCGGGCGCCGCGGTTCTCATCAAGCCGCTCGGGCTGTTCTTCCCCCTGTCGCTCGCGCTGATCGCAACCGGTCTGCTGCGGCTGGGGCGCCGCTGGCAGGGCGGTGCAGTCCTGCTCGCCGGCGTCGCGTGGCCCGTCGCGCACATCGCCAACATCGCAATCCTGGCCGTAGCGGTGAACGTGGCCCTGGTGCTCGGCCTCGGCAGTCTCGCCTGGGAGCGCGAGCCGACCAGGTAGCCCCGCAGCGATCGTTACTTTGCGGACACGTCACTGCATTCTCCCGCAAGCACGGTGGAAGATCGTCCCACCGTCGGTTGCACCACCCGCATCAAGCGAGGGAGCACGCAGATGACCGTAGTTCGAGCCGCCATCACCCAGGTCGAGTGGACCGGCGACAAGGAATCCATGATCGTCCGGCACGAGGAGCTCGCGCGGGCCGCGGCTGCGGACGGCGCGCAGATCATCGGGTTCCAGGAGCTGTTCTACGGCCCCTACTTCGGCGCCGTGCAGGATCAGAAGTACTACGACTACGTCGAGTCGATTCCGGGCCCGACGGTCGAGCGGTTCCAGGCACTGGCCAAGGAGCTGCACTTAGTCATCGTGCTTCCGATCTACGAGGTCGTGAATGAGGGCGAGTACTACAACACCGCGGCGGTGATCGACGCCGACGGGTCGCTGCTGGGCATCTACCGCAAGCATCACCTGCCGCATCTGCCGCAGTTCTGGGAGAAGTTCTACTTTCGCCCGGGCAACGCCGGCTACCCGGTCTTCGACACCGCAGTCGGCCGGGTCGGGGTCTATATCTGCTACGACCGGCACTTCCCCGAGGGCTGGCGCGAGCTTGGCCTGGGCAACGCGCAGATCGTGTTCAACCCCAGCGCGACGAAGCCCGGCCTGTCCAACCGGCTCTGGGAGATCGAGCAGCCCGCCGCCGCGGCCGCCAACCAGTACTACGTGGCGGCCAACAACCGGATCGGCCAGGAGGTGGGGGAGTTCGGCCCCGATGCGCCGCACTTCTACGGCTCGTCGTACTTCGTGGATCCGCGCGGCAACTTCGTCGGCGACATCGCGTCGCAGGACAAGGAGGAGACCGTCATCCGCGATCTAGACCTCGACCTGATCACCACCGTCCGGAATGACTGGCAGTTCTATCGCGATCGGCGGCCCGAGACGTACCAGCGGACGGTGGCGCCATGAGCCTCACGCTCATCACCGGCGGCACCGTGGTGTCCTCGACCGGGTCCTCGCTCCAGGACGTGCTGATCGACGGCGAGACCATCGCCGCGGTCATCGCCCCTGGCGCGGCCCTGCTCGGCTCCGTCGCCGCCGACACCATCATCGATGCGACTGGGAAGTACGTGATACCCGGCGGCGTCGACGCGCATACCCACATGGAGATGCCCTTCGGCGGCACCGAGGCGTCGGACACGTTCGAGACCGGGACGCGGGCCGCGGCCTGGGGCGGCACCACCACGATCATCGATTTCGCGGTGCAGACGTTCGGGCAGCGGGTGCAGGACGTGCTGGCGCTCTGGCACGAGAAGGCCGGCGGCAACTGCGCGATCGACTACGCGTTCCACCAGATCATCGGCGACGTCGACGACGAGTCATTGAAAGCTATGGATGAGCTGATCGGCGAGGGCATCACCAGCTTCAAGCTGTTCATGGCCTATCCCGGCGTCTTCCTGTCCAGCGACGGCCAGATCGTGAGAGCGATGCAGACGGCGGCGGGCAACGGCGGCGTGATCATGATGCACGCCGAGAACGGCTCGGCCATCGATGTCCTTGTGCAGCAAGCGATTGAGCGCGGCGACACGGACCCTATCTTCCACGGCCGCACCCGCCCGTGGCAGACGGAGCAGGAGGCGACGCACCGGGCGATCATGCTCGCCGACATGACCGGCGCCCCGCTCTACGTCGTGCACGTGTCGGCCAAGCAGGCCCTCGCCCGCATTGCCGAGGCCCGCAACACCGGCCAGAATGTCTTCGCCGAGACGTGCCCGCAGTACCTTTACCTGTCGCTGGAGGAGAACCTCGGCGCGCCCGGCTTCGAGGGCGCGAAGTGGGTCTGCTCGACCCCGCTGCGCTCCCGCGACGAGGGCCACCAGGACGAGCTGTGGAAGTACATCCGCACCGGGGACATCACCAACATCTCCACCGATCACTGCCCGTTCTGCATGAAGGGCCAGAAGGAGATGGGGATCGGCAACTTCAGCAAGATCCCCAACGGCATGGGCACCGTCGAGCACCGGATGGACCTGCTCTACCAAGGCGTGGTCGACGGGCGGATCAGCCTGGAGAAGTGGGTCGAGGTCTGCTGCACGGCGCCGGCGCGGATGTTCGGCCTCTACGGGAGGAAGGGCGTCATCGCCGCCGGGGCCGATGCCGACGTGGTGATCTACGACCCCAACGGCCATACCTCGATCGGGATGGGCGAGGGCCGCACGAACCACATGAACATCGACTATTCGGCCTGGGAGGGCTACGAGATCGACGGGCACGTCGACGTCGTCGTGTCCCGCGGCAAGGTCATTGTGGACTCCTCCGGCTATGTGGGCGCCAAGGGCGATGGCCGGTTCGTCAAGCGCGGCCTTTCGCAGAACCTCCTCTGATGGACTTCGGCGTCGTCCTGCAGAACGACCCACCGGCCTGGCGGGTCGTGGAGCTCGCCAAGCAGGCCGAGAACTACGGCTTCACCCACGCATGGACCTTCGACTCGCATCTGCTCTGGCAGGAGCCGTTTGTCGTCTACAGCCAGATCCTGTCCAACACCCATCGCATCACCGTGGGGCCGATGGTCACCAACCCGGCGACGCGGGACTGGACGGTGACGGCGTCGCTGTTCGCGACCCTGAACGACATGTTCGGCAATCGCACGGTGTGCGGGATCGGCCGCGGCGATTCCGCCGTGCGCGTGATCAACGGCAAGCCCGTGACCCTGGCCACCCTCCGGGAGGCGATCGGGGTCATCCGCGGCTTGGCGAACGGCGAATCGGTCGACTACAAGGGCAACCAGCTCCGCTTCCCGTGGGGGGCGTCCTCGCGGCTGCCGATCTGGATGGCTGCCTATGGGCCGAGGGCGCTGGCGCTGACCGGCGAGATTGCGGACGGGTTCATCCTGCAATTGGCCGACCCCGACATCATCAAGTGGTCGATCGCGGCCGTCCGGAAGGGCGCGGCCGACGCGGGCCGCGATCCAATGAGCGTGACGATCTGCGTCGCCGCCCCCGCCTACGTGACCGACGGGACCGACGCCGGGATGGCGCATGCCCGCGATCAATGCCGGTGGTTCGGCGGCATGGTGGGAAACCACGTCGCCGATATCGTCGCCCGCTATGGAACCGACGGCGCAGCTGTGCCCAAAGCGCTGAGCGACTACATCGCCGGGCGCGAGGGCTACGACTACAACTCCCACGGCAAGGTCGGCAACGACCACACCGCCTTCGTCCCCGACGAGGTGATCGACCGCTTCTGCCTGCTCGGCCCGGTGGCACGCCAGGTGGAGCGGCTGGAGGAGCTGCGCGAGCTCGGCGTCGACCAATTCGCGGTGTACCTGCAGCACGATGCTAAGGACGCGACCCTGGCGTCCTACGGCCAGCAGATCATGCCGATCGTCAACACCCGGGCGGCCGCCAAGCAGTAGCGGCCGGCCGGCATTTGTCCCGTGCCTGAGGGTGGATCGCGTGCCACGATCGCCGGCATGGCAACCCGCAGCTCGCTCGGCACCGGGGCGTCCGGGCATTCCGGGGCGTCCGGGCAGTCCAGTTCGTCGGGGCAGTCCGGGCCGTCGGGGCAGTCCGAGCCGCACGGGCGCACGTGGGCCAAGACGGCGCGGACCCGGCAGTCGATTCTCGATGCCGCGCGCGACGCCTTCCTCGAGCACGGGTACGCCGACGTCAGCATCGCCGACATCGTGGCCAGCTCCGGGGTGTCCGTCGGCAGCATCTACCACCACTTCGGCGGCAAGTCCGAGCTGTTCATTGCCCTCTACCTGACCCACCGCAAGGAGTACGAGGACGCGGTGCGGGTCGCCGTGTCCACACAGCGGGCCGCCGGCGTGACGGTCGGATCGGAGCTGTTCCTGGCCGGCGCGCGGGCGTACCTGGAAACGGCGTGGGAGCGCCGTGCCTTCGCCCAATTGCTGCTGGACGATGTCGGGCCGCCGGCGCTCCGGACTATGCGCACGCTCCGCAGCCAGGCCTGGGTCCGCAGCAACGGCGGCCTGCTCGAGGAATGGGACACTCCGGTCGGCCGGCTGCGGGCCAGCGTGATCACCAGCATGATCGGCACCGCCGCCCGGGAGGTGAGCGCCTGTTATGACCGCCGCGACGCCGAGGCGATGATCGACGAGGCGGGCGATCTGCTGCGGATCCTGCTGCGTTGACCAGGGTGCCTCCTGCGTTGACCGGGGTGCCTCCCGCGGTGACCGGGATGCAGGCGCTATGGGCGTGGCGCAATGGGATCTGTCCGGGAAGTAACGTCGAGGAAACGCCGGCGGCGGAAGGTCAGGGCCCCCGACACCTGGCAAGGAGCCCGACGTGCCCCCCAAGATCTTCGTCTCGCAACCCATCCCCGAGCCCGCTCTGGCGAAGATGCGCGAGTACGCGGAGGTCGAGGTCTTCCCGTGGTCGCACCGCGAGATCAGCATCGGCGAGCTCGAGAGCGCGGCCCGCCGGTCGGACTACATCTTCTGCATGCACTCCACGCCGATCACCGCCTCGATGGTCGCGGCCAACCCGGCCATCAAGGGCTATGGGATCACCCACCGCCGAGACGACGTGCAGGACCTGGCCGCCATCGACGCCGCCGGGGTGCCGCTGCTCGAGGCCACGCCCGCCGCGCCGCTCCCGCCGGACGAGTACAGCCTCGAGACCGGCTACGGGCTGAACCCGCGCGCGACCTCGGACCTGATGGTGGCGCACATCCTGAACCTGGCCTACCGGGTCGTCGAGGCCGACCGGTACTGCCGGGCCAAGGGCGGCTACTTCCAGGAGATGACTATGGATCTCATGGGCATCGGCGTCACCGGCAAGACGGTGGCGCTCTACGGCTTGGGCAAGGTGGCCCGCCAAGCCGTCCGCAAGCTCAAGGCGCTGGACATGAACGTCATCTACACCAAGCGCACCCGCCTGAGCGAGGCCGAGGAGGCGGAGCTGGGCATCGAGTGGGTCGGGACCGCCGACGAGCTGATCGCCCGCGGCGACTACGTCTGCCTGCTCACCAATGTCGAGGACGCGAATCTGACGATGATGGGGGCGCGGGAGTTCGCGCTCATGAAGCCCAGCGCCTATTTCATCAACGTGGCCCGCGGGCGCCTGATCGACGAGGACGCGCTGATCGAGGCCCTGCAGAACGGCACCATCGCCGGCGCCGGGCTCGATGTATTCGTGACCGAGCCACCGCTGACCAAGGACCCGTACATCCGGGCCGAGCTCCGCGCGATGGACAACGTGACGCTGACCCCCCACAACGGCGGCGCCACCTACGACTCGCGCGGCGCGCAGACCCTGACCATCGCGAACGCGATCATCGCCGACATCCTCAGCCGGCAAGCGGCGGGCTGATCGCCGCGGCCTGCAGCGCGCGGGCGGCGGAATCGCACAGCAGGAGGGCGGGGATCACGAGCAGCCCGGCGGCGACGCTCAGGCCGGTGAACCCGACCCCGGCGAAGACGGTGCCCGAGAGCGCCGCGCCGGATGCGCCGACCACATTCATGCTGAGGTCGGTGATGCCCTGCACCCTCGGGGCTATCGATGCCTCGACCGATTCGCTCAGCAGGGCCGATGCGGCCACCATCCCGCACGACCATCCCAATCCCAGCAGCAGGAGGGCGGCGATCATGGCAGCCAGCGACCCGCGGGAGGCGCCGCCGACAACCGCGGCGGCGAGGAACAGGCCCTGCCCGAGCAGGATTACCTGGATGCGCCCGATGCGGTCGGCCAGCATCCCGACCAGCGGCGAGAACCCGTACATGCCCAGCACATGGATGCTGATCGAGATGCCCACCAGCGTCAGCGTCGCGCCGTGATCCTTCATGTGCAGAGGCGACATCGTCATGAGTGCGACCATCACGCCGTGCCCCGCCACGATCGCGACGAACGCGAAGCGCACGGGCGGATCGTCGGCGATCTGGCGGAAGATAGTACGCATAGCAAGCTTAGTATCGGGCCGAGAGGCCCGGGCCGCGGCGAGGGTGCGCGGCAGCAGCAGCAGGCTCAGGACGTCCGCGCCCGCAGTGAGGGCGGCCGCGATCATGAACGGGCCGACCAACCGGGGCAGGCCCAGCGATTCCGCCAGCCAGCCGCCGGCCCCGGAGAGGTTCGAGCCCAGGATGAGCCCGGCGGCGGTCGACCACAGAATAAGCGACACCGCCCGGGCGCGCCCGGAATCCGGCGCGAAGTCCGCCGCGGCGAAGCGGGCCTGCAGGTTGGCCGCCTGCCCGCCGCCGTAGAGCAGCATCCCGGCGATCATCAGCGGGAACAGCCGTGCGCTGCCGGCGACCACGACCAGCGCCGCGCCGATGACGGCCAGCGACCACCCCGAGGACAATCCGGCGCGACGGCTGCGCCGTGCGGACAGCGACGCCAGCGGGACGGCGAACAGCGCCGCCCCGAGGGTGACGGCGGTGCCGGCGGTTCCGGCGAAGGCATCGGAGCCGGCGAGGTCCGCCGCCAGCAGCCCGCCCACCGAGATCGCGGTGCCCAGGCCGACCCCGCCGACGACCTGGATGATCATCAGATTCCGCACATTGCGGCGGTGGGAGGCCTGTCGGCTATCCATCGGCGCGCTCATTGCTGCACGGTAGCGGCGCGGGCAACCCCAATGATGTGTCGGTGCTCCTTGCGCCCCTGCGCGCAACGAGCGGACGATGCCGTGAATCCACATGCTGTGAATCCAAGTGCTGTGAATCCACACGAGAGAACGGGTGCCAGATGTCGGAAATGAGCGGCGCGGACGCGATCGTCGAGAGCCTCGTGCGCCACGGCGTGGACACGGTCTTCGGGCTGCCGGGTGTCCAGATGTATGGGCTGTTCGACGCGTTCGCGCGCAACTCCGACCGGATCCGGGTCATCAATGCGCGTCACGAGCAGACCGTGGCCTACATGGCCATGGGCTACGCGTACGCCACCGGCAAGCCGGCCGTGTTCTCCGTCGTCCCCGGGCCGGGCGTCCTCAACACGATGGCGGCGCTGTGCACGGCGCAGGCGGTCAACGTGCAGATCCTCTGCCTCGCCGGCCAGGTGCCGAGCGCCTCGATCGGCAGGGGCCGCGGCGCCCTGCACGAGATCCCGGACCAGCTCGCCACCATCCGCAGCCTGCTCAAGTGGGCGCAGCGCATCGAGCACCCGACCCAGGCGTCGGACCTGGTCGCACTGGCGTTCCGGGAGATGGCCTCCGGTCGCCCCGGCCCGGTCGCGCTGGAGATCGCCCCGGATCAGCTGACCGCCATCGCCGATGTCACCATCCAGGACCCGCTGCCGCTGCCGGCGTCGGTGGTGCCGGACCCCACCGCGATCGCGCGGATCGCCGACATGCTCAATGCCGCCACCGCGCCGCTGCTGATGGTCGGCGGGGGCGCGCTGAACGCCTCCCGCGAGATCCGGGAACTGGCCGAGAAGCTCGGCGCCCCGGTGCTGGCCAATCGGGCCGGGCGCGGAGTGATGGACGACCGGCACCCGCTCTCGGTGAATGTAGCGTCGGTCTGGCCCCTCTGGGAGGACACCGACGCCATCGTCGGCTTCGGCACCCGGATGGACGTCCAGCGGTACGGCGGCTTCGAGGGCATGGGCAGCGCGCGCATCGATATCGACCCGGCCGAGA
>JAOPVO010000296.1 GCA_025966155.1 Pseudonocardiales bacterium | reverse complement strand
GGTCGACAACACGACGCGGAAACTGCTGGCTGATCGCGTCGACGGGTAGGCCGAACGCAGCTGCGTTGATCCTGCCGTTCTACTCGATCCTTGTGCTGCCGATCGTCTTCGCAGCCGGGATGTCCTGATGGACATTATCGATGGCGTCTTCATGAACGCCGCCTATGGCTGGGCGTTCGCCCGGCCGGTGCGGAAGGTCTTCTACAACATCACGATCAGGGCGATCTCGGTGGCGGTGGCGCTCATCATCGGCACCGTCGAGCTGATCGGCGTGCTCGACGACGCGGCCGGCATCACCTCAGGCCCATTGGCGGCTATCGGGACTATCCCGCTCGACTACGCCGGCTACGGCATCGTCGGGCTCTTCGCCCTGTGCTGGGCCGTCGCGCTGGCCGTGTGGCACTTCGGCCACATCGAGGCCCGCTGGTCGGCCGGGCTGGCCAAGACTCAGGGGTGACGCCCCGCGCCTGACGCCGGGCCCCCCGGTTACGCTGCGGCGTCCGCATCGTGGCTGGGACATCTCTTGAGGAGCACTATGTCCGTCACCTCGCGTGTTGCCGTCCTCCCGCCCGGAACGCGAACCCTCGAGATCATCGAGGTCGAGCTGCCCGATCCCGGCCCGTACCAGGTGATCGTGCGGCAGTACGCGTCCGGCGTGTGCCACAGCCAGCTCCATCAGATCCACCGCGACCGCACCGAGGGCGTCATCCTCGGGCACGAGTCCACCGGCGTGGTCGAGGCGATCGGGTCGTCCGTTCACCACGTCGCCGTCGGTGACGATGTGCTGGTCACCTGGGTGCCCCGCGAGCCGCAGGCGGCCTTCCGCCCGACCGTGCGCGCCACCCTGAATCTGCCGGACGGCACAACGGCGGCCAGCCAGAATGTCTTCACCTGGGCCACCCACACGATCGCCGACGAGCAGTACATCGTGAAGGCGCCGGAGGACACCCCGCGCGACCTCGGCTCGATCATCGGCTGCGCGGTCATGACCGGCGCCGGCGCGGTGATGCACACCGCCGAGGTGAAGGCCGGGCAGAGCGTGGCGGTCTGGGGCGTCGGCGGCGTCGGGCTCTCGGCCATCGCCGCGGCCCGCAACGCCGGCGCGAGCCCGATCATCGCCGTCGACATCGACGACGCGAAGCTGGAGATGGCCCGCGGCTTCGGCGCGACGCTGCTGGTCAACGCCGCCACCTCCGACGCGGTGAAGGAGGTCCGGCGCCTGACCCCCGGCGACCGGCCCGCGGACGTCGGCGGCGTCGACTGGGCCTTCGACTGCATCGGCAAGTCGATCTCGACCAAGCAGGCGATCTCCAGCGCGAAGTCCGGCCACGTGGCCGAGAGCCCGGGCGGCGCCGCTGTCATCGTCGGCATCCCCACCGAGCCGGTCGAGATCAGCAGCGTCGAGATCGTCATCGGCGAGAAGCGGCTGATCGGCAGCCTGGCCGGATCGTGCTCGCCGGACACCGACTTCCCGGTGCTGGTGGGCTGGCACCTCGACGGGACGCTGGACCTCGACCAGCTGATCACGGCCCGGTACGCACTCGATGACATCAACCAGGCCTGCGAGGACCTCGAGTCCGGGCGCATCGCGGGACGCGCGATCCTCGACTTCACCCTGTAGCCCGGCGGCTCAGCTGGTTGGCCCGGCGGCGGCGCGGCGGGGTGGGGCAGGATCGAACGATGCCAGTCCACCGCCGCCTCGCCCCCGTCGTCCGCAGTCTGCTTCTGGCACTGCTCGGCGCCGTCGCCGCGGTGCAGTCGCTCTGGATCCTGCTGCTGGGGCTAGCGATGTCCTATGGGACGCCGCTGGGCGCGCCGGACAGCGACTGGCGCGGGGCCGCCGGTGTGGCCATGGGCGCGTCGGCGGTGCTGTTCGGATCGGGTGTCGCGGCACTGGCGCTGCCCCGGCATGGCCTGGCTGTGCTCGGGGTGGCGGCCGGGTCTGCGCTCTACACCGCGGTGTACCTGGCGTATCCGGGGCTATCGGGCGCCGACGCCTGGACGTGGGCGACCCTCGCCGCGCCGTGGGCCATCACCGCCGCGGTGCTCGGGATCGCGCTGAGGCAGCGCGGATCCGGCGTCGCACCGGCCGACGCTGCCACGACATCAGAGCCGGCACAGCCGATCGCCGTCGCCTGACCCAGCCCGAACGACGAAGGCCCCGGCGCAGTTGCGCCGGGACCTTCGTGAGAAAGAGGGGATGCGACTCGGGCGGTGTGCGCCCGGGGTCGTCTGGATTAGGCGGGCTCGTCGACCAAGCGGTCGCTCTGATCCTCGAATTGGGCCTGCATCGCCTTGAGTCGCGGTTCGTACTCGCGGGCGTGGTGAGCGCAGAAGATGAGCTCACCGCCGGACTCGAGCATTACGCGGACATAGGCCTGCGCCCCGCATCGATCACAGCGGTCCATCGCAGTCAGCGGCGCTGTCGCCAAGGTGGTGCTCATCTGCATCGCCCTCCTGTCCTGATATCCCGAGACTCCGTGTCGTTCGGTTCGTGCTGCGCCGCTTGTGCCCATTCGGTCAACGGGTCACTCGCCGGCGCCTGGGAGGGCCTGCTCTTCCTCCACACACCCATCCAACCAGCTGCGTGTTACAGACATGCCGCAATTTGGCGCCACTCGCGTGTTTTTCGCTGGCGGCGGATTTTCGGTTTGCCTTGCGCGGGCGTCAGCGCCGGGCCTGCGCGCGAAGCGCATCGATGCGCTGCTTGATCTGGTCCGCTGTCGCGAGCGCGATCGCGGGCCCCCCGCAAGCATCGCGCAGATGGGCATGGATCGCGCCGTGCGGCTGGCCGGTGCGGTGGTGATGGGCTGCGACCAGGCCGGACAGCTCCTTGCGCAGCGCCGCGCGGATCTCATACGTGCTGAGGCCAACCGGCTGCTCGCTCTTCGGCGCCGCCGCGGCCTTGGACGTCCGGGCGACCTGGGCGGCCTGGCGGGCGGTGAGCAGCGTCGTCACCTGGTCCGGGGTCAGCAGCCCCGGCAGCCCGAGGTACTCCTCCTCATCCGGGGTGCCGGTCGCCGCACCGGTGCCGAACGACGCGCCGTCGAAGATGACCTGGTCCAGGTGCGCGGATGCTTCCAGCGCCTCGAAGGTGCCCTCGTCAGGCTCGGAGAGCTCCTGGTTGGCCGCCTCCAGCTCGGAGTCGTCCCAGATCTCGTCCTCGGGGCGCTTGGGGGCGCCGAGCACGTGATCGCGCTGGGCCTCCATCTCCCCCGCCAGGCGCAGCAGCACCGGCACGCTGGGAACGAAGATCGACGCGGTCTCCCCGGGCCGTCGGGCGCGCACGAATCGGCCAATCGCCTGGGCGAAATACAACGGCGTGCTCGCGTTCGTCGCGTATACCCCGACGGCCAGGCGCGGGATATCGACGCCCTCGCTGACCATGCGCACCGCCACCATCCAGCGGTCCGAGGACCGCTCGAAGGCCGCGATCCGGGCACTCGAACCCGGCTCGTCGGACACTACGAGCACCGGCGCGACCCCGGTGATGGCGCGCAGATGCGCGGCGTACGCGCGGGCCGCGGCCTGGTCCGTGGCGATCACGAGGCCGGCGGCGTCGGGCATGGCGCGGCGCACCTGCGTCAGCCGCTGGTCCGCCGCCGTCAGGACCGAGGGGATCCACTCGCCCTTGGGGTCCAGCGCGGTGCGCCAGGCCAAGGCGGCGACGTCGGGGGTCAGGACATCGCCGAGGCGGGCGCTGATCTCGTTGCCGGCCCGCGTGCGCCAGCGCGTCTCGCTGGAGTACGCCAGGAAGATGACCGGGCGGACCACGGCATCGCGCAGGGCCTCGCCGTACCCGTAGCTGGAATCCGCGGCCGAGCGCAGCAGCCCGTCGGGGCCCGGCGCGTAGCCCACGAACGGGATCGGGTTGTCATCGGAGCGGAACGGCGTGCCGGTCAGGGCCAGGCGGCGGTGCGCGGGCTCGAACGCCTCCCGGGCGGCATCGCCCCAGCTGCGGGCGTCGCCGGTGTGATGAATCTCATCGAGGATCACCAGCGTCCGGCGCGCCTCGGTGCGGCTGCGATGCAGCATCGGATGCGCGGCCACCTGGGCGTAGGTGAGCACCGGGCCGGCGAAGTCGGTGCTCGTGCGCCCATCGGCATTGCGGAAGGTCGGGTCCAGCTGGATCCCCTGGCGGGCCGCGGCCAGCGCCCATTGGGACTTGAGGTGCTCGGTCGGGGCGACGACGGTGACCGCGCTCACGGTCCGGTCGTGCAGCAGCTCGCGTGCGACGCGAAGCGCGAATGCCGTCTTGCCGGCGCCTGGGGTCGCCACGGCCAGGAAATCGCGCGGGCTGCTCTGCAGGTACTTGGCCAGGGCGCGGCGCTGCCAGGCCCGCAGCTTCTGCTCGGCCGGGCCCACGGGGAGGCTGGAGAGGTCGCCGGTCGGGAGGCCGTGCTGCGGAAGCGGCGCCGAGGCGCGCGGTGAAGCCGTCACGCCACGCCCTTCCCTGCGACCATCGCCCAGCCATCTTGTGCGGCGGCAACCTTAGCCGGGCGGGCCGGCGCGCCGCGCCCGACACGCTGCCCCGACCCGATGATGCGCAACGGCACATGGAGTAGGCACACTTCTCCCCTATGAGACCGGTTGCACGAGCGCGCGAGCTGGCGCTGCGCACCGTCAAATCGGCCTGGGACAACCGGATTCTGGGTCTCTCGGCCGAGGCCGCGTTCTGGCAGCTGCTCAGCCTCCCCTCGCTGTTCCTCGCCCTTCTGGCGACGCTGGGCTACATCTCGAACTGGTTCGGCGCGGACACCGTCGACCGCGCCCAGGCCGAGCTCCTGGAGTTCTTCAGCAAGGCCTTCAGCGATGAGGTAGTGGATCAGCTCATCGCCCCCACTGTCAGCGATGTGCTGCGCGAGGGCCGGGCCGAGGTCATCAGCATCGGCTTCGTGGTGGCGCTCTGGGCCGGCTCGTCGGCAACGGCGACCTTCGTCAACACGATCACCATCGCCTACGGCCAGCGCGAGCTGCGCGGCGCCGTGCGCAGCCGCCTCCTGGCGCTGTGGCTGTACCTCGGCTCGGTGCTGCTGGGGGTGGTCCTGCTGCCGCTCATCGTGCTCGGGCCCAAGGCGATGACGGACCTCATCCCCGAGGGCGAGGCCCGGGACATCGCCGGCTCGATCATCCGCGACGCCTACTGGCCGACGGCGGCGGTCCTGCTCCTGCTGGCGCTGACCAGCTTCTACCGCCTGGCCCCGCCGCGGCGCCTGCCGTGGCTGCGCGGGCTGCCGGGGGCGGTGCTGGCGATGGCGGTGTTCCTGGCCGGATCGGCGGGCCTGCGCGAGTACGTGACGTTCATCGTGGCCCACGGCTACACGTACGGCCGGCTGGCCGCCCCGATCGCGGCGCTGCTGTTCTTCTACATCCTGGCGATGGGGGTGCTGCTGGGGGCGGAGTTCAACGCCGCCATCGAGCACACCTGGCCGACGGTCAGCCGCCGGGCGGCGCGCGACGCGGCCGCGTCGGACAAGCGGTGGCAGCGGCTGCCGCAGGGCAATGACGATCCCGCCCCCGCACTGGGCGGCGAGGGCTCAGGGCTCAATCGGACCAGCCACGCGGGGCCCCCTGCGCCGATGCCGACCGTTTCCCCCGTCCCTCAGCTTGCGCAGCCGGTCGGGCCGGGCGCGCGTCAGGCGCCGGAGTCGCCGCCGCCGGGCAGGGATTCGTAGATCTCCTTGCACGCCGGGCACACCGGCGAGCCGGGCTTGGGCGTCTTCGTCACCGGGAACACCTCGCCGCAGAGCGCCTGGACCATGTTGCCCATCACCGCGCTCTCCGCGATCTTGGCCTTGCGGACGTAGTGGAAGACCTCGCTGCCGGTATCGGCGTCCTTGAGCTGCGGGTCCTCGAGTGTCTGCGTCGTCACAGCGTCGATTGTGCCAGAGCGGCGTGCGGTGGACTCAGCCCTCGATGACGCGGGGCGCGCCCGGGGCAGCCGGGGCATCGGGCGCAGGCAGCGCCCGCTCGGCGCCGGTGCCGCGGTAGCGGGCCACCCGCTCGGACTTCTTCGGCGGCCGATCGTTGGCGATCAGCACTGCGCACCACGGCAGGACCGCCCCGCCGACCAGCAGCAGCAGCGCCAACGGGATCGAGAACTGAGCCACGGCAACGGCGGACAGCAGGCACACCACCCGAAGGCTCATCATGATGGCGTACTTCTTGCGGCGGGAGGCCTGCTGATCGTCCAGGCTGACGGGCGCCTCGGTGATGAGGATCGTCTCGTCGTCGGACTGCCGCCGGGTGCGCATGGCTCCACTCTGGCACTGCCGGGGATCACGCGCACTGACGACCGCCTCGGTGGGCAAGGATGGCCCCCGTGCCGCCCGACCGCCCCGCCGCAGCCCCGTCCATCCCGGCCCTGCCCGCCGCCCCCGTCCTGACGGCGCGCGACGCGCTCGAGCTTCGGGCCGCGCTGATCGCGTCGGACTACACCGTCGAGGGCGTGGGCCTGGCCCTGGGCCTGGTCGGGCAGGCCGCCCTCGATCGCTCCGATCTCAGCGGCGCGGCCCGGGCCATCGAGGAGGACTCCCGCTGCGCGACCCTGCTGCGGATCTTCGTGCTCGGCCGCGACGCGCCCGATGCCGACGTCGACGCGGCGCTGGCCCCGCTCGGCCTGGCCCGGGCCGGCGACCTGGGCCTCATCGAGCCGGCCGGCCCGGGTCGGACCCGGGCCGCGCTGGACCTTCGGCCGTACGGCGAGGGCGACGGCGCCGGATCGCTGCCGGGCGCGACGCCGCTGGGCCCCGACACCGCCGGCTCGTGGTGGGTGCTGTCGGATCTGGGCTCCGATGCGCGTCCCGATCGCGCCCTGCGCCCGGACCACGTCCTGGGCATCGGGGCAGCCGCGCTGACGCTGGCCCAGGCGACGCCGCGGACGCGGGTGGCCCGCGCGCTGGACGTCGGGACGGGCTGCGGGATCCAGGCCCTGCACCTGTCGCAGCACGCCGATGTGGTCGTGGCCACCGACATGAGCGCGCGGGCGGTGGCCCTCGCGCAGGCAACCGCAGCGCTGAATGGCCTGGCGTGGGAGGTGCGGCAGGGCGATCTGCTCGAGCCCGTCCGCGGCGAGCAGTTCGACCTCATCGTGGCCAACCCGCCCTTCGTGGTCGGCCCGGGCTGGCTGGGCGACGCCGCCGGGGCCGATACCGGGATCGACGGTGCGTCGGACTCCGTGCCCAGCGGCTACGACTACCGCGACAGCGGCCTGGAGGGCGACGAGATCAGCGCGCGGCTCGTCCGTGGCCTGCCGGCACTGCTGGCTCCCGGCGGGACCGCTCAGCTCCTGGCGAACTGGATCATCCCGGACGACGGCGACTGGGCCGCGCGGGTGTCGGGCTGGCTCGAGGGATCCGGCTGCGACGCCTGGATCTGGCAGCGCGAGCTGGCCGACCCCGGCGAGTACGTGTCGCTGTGGCTGCGCGACGCCGGCGAGACGCCCGGCACGCCGGCCTGGGACGGCCGGTACGCCCAGTGGCTGGATTGGTTCGATGCCACCTCGACCCGCGCGGTGGGGATGGGGCTGATCACCTTGCGCCGCACGGCGTCCGCGGCCCCGGTGGTGGTGTGCGAGGACGTCCGGCAGGCCGTCGAGCAGCCCAGCGGCGCCCACATCGCGGCATGGTTCGACCGCCTCGACTGGCTGCGCGCCCACGACGGCCGCCTGGGCGCCGCGACCCTGCGCCGAGCCCCGGATCTGGTGCTGACCACGCACGCCACCGCCGGCCCGGATGGCTGGGCGCCGCAGGTGCTGACGCTGCGCCAGGGCGGCGGCCTGCGGTGGGAGGTCGACGCCGACGCGGCGATCGCCGCGCTGGTCGCGGGCTGCACCGGGGAGGTCACTGTGGCCGAGCTCTCCGCGGTCCTCGCGCTGTCTCTGGGAGCACCGGCCCAGGACGTGCTGGCGGCGCTGACCCCGGTGCTGGTGGACCTGATCCGCCGCGGCCTGCTGGAGCCGACGACGTGAGGGCAGTCGTCTCGCGCGTCACCTGGGCGCGGGTGGTCGTCGAAGGCGAAACGGTGGGCGAGATCGACGCTCCGGGCGGCGGGCTGCTGGTACTGGTCGGGGTCGCGCACGCCGATACCGCCGCCCAAGCCGCGGACCTGGCGCGCAAGGTGCATCAACTCCGGATCCTGCGCGGGGATACCTCGTGCGAGCAGACCGGCGGGCCGCTGCTGGTGGTCAGCCAGTTCACCCTCTACGCCGATACCGGCAAGGGCCGACGGCCGAGCTGGCTGGCGGCGGCCGGCGGCGCCGTGGCCGAGCCCCTGGTCCGCGCCGTGGTCGAGGAACTTCGCCGCCGCGGGGCGACGGTGGCGACCGGGGTTTTCGGGGCCGACATGACGGTGGAATCCCATGGCGATGGACCGGTCACGATCCTGCTCGACCTCTGAGTCGGTCCGCCGGATGCGGTTGCGGCCCGTCGCCTGAGCGCAAGCTGTGTGTGTGGTGTGAGGGGAGTCAGGCCGGTCGCAGGCGGGAACACCACACCCCGTGATGCGTTGAACCACTGACGGCCACGCGGCGTGGATCAGCGACAGAGCCCCGCCGCAGCCCAGAAGTTCGACTCACGTCGATGTGATGCCTGTTCGGCGCACAAGGCATCCGACCGCAGCGCGGCGGTCGAATAGATCACGCCGAGCCCCTGCAAACCGCAACCAGTTGGTGAGCTGATTCCCGTGACAGTAACCGGACCGACCCGTAGCACCAGCCGCCGAGCGGCACCGGCTGCGGAGTCGCGCCTGTCCACTCGCCCCCACCGTACACAGCGCACCGCCAAGGCGCCGGGCGCGGCGGCCGCAGCTGCCGCTGCCCTCGAGGCCGACCTGCTCGCCGCGCCGACCGATGCCGAGGCACTCGCCGTCATCGACACCGCCGACGAGGAGCTCGAGGCGACCGACGCGGACTCCGATACCGAGCCCGACGCGGATACCGACGATGTCCCGGCCGGTCCGCTGCAGTCCGACCTGGACGAGGCCGTGGTCTCGGCCGACCTCGTGCGCGTCTACCTGAACGAGATCGGCAAGGTCGCCCTGCTGACCGCAGCCGAGGAGGTCGAGCTCTCCAAGCGGGTCGAGGCCGGGCTCTATGCCGGATTCCTGCTGAGCTCGGCGGACAAGCTCACTGTGGCCCGCCGGCGCGACCTGCGCGCTGTGGTCGTCGACGGCGACCGGGCCAAGGACCACCTGCTGCGCGCCAACCTGCGCCTGGTCGTCTCCCTGGCCAAGCGGTACACCGGCCACGGGATGCCGTTCCTGGACCTCATCCAGGAGGGGAACCTGGGGCTGATCCGCGCGGTCGAGAAGTTCGACTACACCAAGGGCTTCAAGTTCTCCACCTACGCAACGTGGTGGATCCGCCAGGCCATCAGCCGGGCTATGGCCGACCAGTCCCGCACGATCCGGCTGCCCGTCCACCTGGTCGAGCAGGTCAACAAGATGCAGCGCCTGCGCCGGGAGATGCATCAGGCGCTGGGCCGAGAGGCCAGCGATGCCGAGCTCGCCCATGAGCTCGATGTCACCGAGGCGCGGATCCGCGAGCTGATCGACCACGCCCGCGACCTGGTCAGCCTCGACCAGACCGTCGGCGCCGATGACGACGTCGCGCTGGGCGACTTCATCGAGGACACCGGTGCCAGCGCCGCCGAGGACACCGTCCACTTCGGGCTGATGCGCGAGCAGCTGGCCGGTGTGCTTCGCACCCTCGACCCGCGCGAGCAGGCCGTGGTGCGGATGCGCTACGGCCTCGACGACGGCAAGGCGCGCACGCTGGACGAGATCGGGCGGGCGTTCGGGCTGTCCCGCGAGCGGATCCGGCAGATCGAGCGGGAGACGATGGCCAAGCTGCGTCACCCGTCCCGCGCCGAGGTGCTCCGCGACTATCTCGACTGAGACCCCTCGATTGGATCCCTGGATGGGCATCGGCATCAGCCCTCGCGCTGATGCCGATGCCCGGGAACGGCGCGCGTCCGCATCCCCTTCACGCGAACTGCGGCGCCACTAGGATGGCGGCGTGGTCCGAGAGGACCGAACGGAGCTGTCAGTGAGCCATCACAGCGAGTTGATCGACACCACCGAGATGTACCTGCGCACGATCTACGAGCTCGAGGAAGAGGGCGTCGTCCCTCTGCGCGCGCGCATAGTCGAGCGTCTGGGGCAGTCCGGTCCCACCGTGAGCCAGACCGTCGCGCGCATGGAGCGCGACGGCCTCGTCCACGTCGCCGGCGACCGGCACCTTGAGCTGTCCGATGAGGGACGCCGCCACGCGATCGCCGTCATGCGCAAGCACCGGCTCGCCGAGCGGCTGCTCGTGGACGTGCTCGGCATGGACTGGGAGCTGGTGCACGTCGAGGCCTGCCGCTGGGAGCATGTGATGAGCGACGCGGTCGAGCGGCGCATTCTCGCGCTGCTGCGCAAGCCGCTGGTCTGCCCGCACGGCAACCCGATTCCCGGTCTCGACGATCTTGGTCTGCCCTTCGCCTCGATCGACCCCGGCGTCCCGCTGGCGACGCTCGGAAGCGCGGCCGGCGCGGAGCCGCGGACGGTGCAGATCGAGCGGATCAGCGAGCAGATCCAGCCGGACGAGGGCCTCATGCGCCGCTTCGTCGAGGTCGGCATGCTCCCCGGTCGCTCCGTCGTGGTGACCCTGGCCCCGCGTGGCGTCGAGCTGCACGTGGACGGCCGGATCGAGATCTTCGACCAGGTCACGGCCGATCACGTCTTCGTGCACGCCGACGTGCCGGCCCGCACCGACATCATCGACGCGGCCCTGATCTCCGGAGCGGTCGTTCCGGTCGGGCTGTAGCATCCGGAACGCCAGCCGATGGTGCCTGGCGACGCAGGGCAAGAAGGCGCGTCGCGCCCTCCCTGCATGTTCGGCGTTACGGGCAGCGTTGCCCTGTTCACCGTTGCACCGGCCGACTCCGCTGCTCTCACCGGCGGAATCGCCGCGGCGCACATTGGCGGCAGAGTCAACGAAGGCAGGCGACCGTGGTCCACGACGCGCAGGGATTCCTCCGGTTCGACCGCAGCGACACCCCGAAGCGCCCGGTGGCCGAGCGCATCCACGACTGGAAGCCGATCTACCTGCGCCCGCGCGCCGAGGCGGTATCGACGCAGGCCAGCCGGTGCATGGATTGCGGCGTCGCGTTCTGCCATGCCGGCTGCCCGCTGGCCAATCTGATCCCCGAGTGGAACGAGCTGGTCGCCGGCGGCGATTGGCTCGATGCCAGCGATCGCCTGCATGCCACGAACAACTTCCCCGAGTTCACCGGCTGGATCTGCCCGGCGCCCTGCGAGTCCGCCTGCGTGCTGGCGATCAACGCCGCCCCCGTGACGATCAAGCAGGTGGAGCTGTCGATCGTCGAGCACGCCTTCGACGACCACTCGATCCGCCCGCAGATCCCGTCGTCGCGCACCGGCAAGCGCATCGCGGTTATCGGGTCGGGCCCGGCCGGGCTGGCCGCGGCGCAGCAGCTGACCCGCGCCGGCCACGACGTCACCGTCCTGGAGCGGGACGACCGCCTCGGCGGATTGCTGCGCTACGGCATCCCGGACTTCAAGATGCCCAAGGACATCATCGACCGGCGGATCGAGCAGATGACCGCTGAGGGCACCCGCTTCCTGGTGAACCAGAACATCGGCCCGGACGACGCCGCGCGCCTGCGCTCGGAGTTCGACGCGGTGGTCCTGGCCGTCGGCGCGCTGGCTGGGCGGGAGATGACCACGCCCGGGCGGCGTCTGGGCGGTATCCACCAGGCTATGGAGTACCTGCCGTGGGGCAACCGCGTCGCGGCCGGGGATCTGGCCGCCTCGCCACTGGATGCGGCGGGCAAGCATGTCTTCGTGATCGGCGGCGGCGACACCGCGGCCGACTGCCTTGGCACGGCCAACCGGCAGGGCGCGCTGAGCGTGACGGTGCTGGACCACAATCCGCGCCCCGAGCCCCGCGCCGGGGTCGCGAACCCGGTGTGGCCGGCCGCGCCCAGCACCCGGGGCCTGAGCCCGGCCCACGACGAGGGCGTCCACGATGCGTGGGCCCAGGAGGTCGTGGAGTTCCTCGGCGACGAGCACGGGAATGTGCGCGCGGTAGTGGTGGAGCAGGTCCAGATCGTGCGCATCGGCGGGCGCCGCGAGTTCCGTCCGGTGGCCGGGACCCGCGAGGAGCTGCCCGCCCAGCTGATCCTGCTGGCCGCGGGCTTCACCGGCACCGATGTCCCGGAACTCGTCGATGCCCTCGGCGGCACCATCGATCCGCGCCGCGGCGTTCCGGCAATCGACGCCGATTGGTCGGTCGCGCCTGGGGTGTACGCGTGCGGCGATGCCAGCCGGGGCGCGAGCCTGGTCGTCTGGGCGATCGCCGAGGGCCGGGCCTGCGCAGCCGCGGTGCACGCCGCCCTCGACGGGGCCGCGACGCTCCCGGCGCC
>JAOPVO010000113.1 GCA_025966155.1 Pseudonocardiales bacterium | reverse complement strand
CTGGTGAGGGCCTCAGCTGTCGGCGACCTCGAGGTCGATCGTCGCGATCGCCCGCGGGTCGAACGTCAGCGTCTCGCCGCCCGGGACCTGGGCCGTGATCTCCGGGACGCCGACATCCCGCGCCTCCTCGGTGTCGGCGCGCAGCCTGGCCGTGAAGGCCTCCGCCGCGGCCTGGTCGAGGCCGCCCAGCTCCACGATCCGGGCGTCGGGGACGCCGTCGGTCACGATCTTCACCACGTAGCGATCGGTCATGGGACAGGTCTACCCGGTCCGAAAGCAGCGACCGCGCGCCGGCCCCGTCTCTTGGGGAGTCGGCCCCGCCGTCAGGAGGCGGGCACGCCATCCCAGCGGGCCGCGCGCATATCGACGCGGTCGCGATCGGGCCCGCGCATCGGGACGCCCTCGCCCCGCAGCAGCTCCAGCTGGCGGGTCCGGATGTGCGGGGCGGGCGTGCCATCGGCGCGCAGCACCCGGTGCCAAGGGACGTCGGCATCCTCGACGGCGAGGATCCGCCCGACCATCCGGGCCGAGCTGACCCCCGCGTACTCCGCGACATCGCCGTAGGACATCACCCGGCCCGCCGGGATCCGGCCGATCGCGGCCAGGATCGCCTCGGTATGCGGGGACACCATGCTCAGCCGGGCATGCGGCCGGTCGCAGCCACCAGCCGGTCGGTCAGCGAGGCATCGTCGGGGACGGCCACCGCGGGGGCGAACATCCCGGATCCCGACAGATCGCCCCAGCTGCTCACCGAGTCCAGCGCGTAGGCCGCGAGGTCGTCGGGCAGCGGATCGGTCATCCCGATCGCCTGGCCCAGGTCCCAGGCGTGCACGGCGAGGTCGAGGGTCAGCTCGGCCAGGTAGTCCCGCGCCGGCGTCGGCCCGCGGGACAGCCCGATCAGCACATCGAGGTCGTCCAGCGCCGCGAACGACAGGATCGCCGGGCCGGCGGCGTCGTCCCACGCCTGCGCTGCATTGGGCCCCAGGGACTCCCCGGCGCTCAGCAGATCGCCCTCGCCGCCGAGCTCGCGCTCCGCGTCGGCCACCGACAGCCGCCGGGCTACCAGCAGCGGTATCCAGCGCTGCTCGCCCACAACGTGCGCAACCAGATCGCGCACCGTCCAGTCGAGGCAGGGCGTCGGGAGCGCCCACTCGTGCGGCTGGAGGTGATGCAGGCGCATGCCGAACTGGTGCATGCCCTTGTTGTGCAGATCCAGCCGTCGGTCGTCCGTCAACGCTGATGCGGCAGTCATAGGCATAGTCTGCCCCTGCGCGTCCCTGCGGCAACGCCCCGAAACGAAGATGATCTCGGGCTTGTGGTCGCTATAGCGGCAACAAGCCCGAGATCATCAGCCGTTCCAAGCAGAGCGGGTCAGTACGTCGGCAGCGACCGGTCCACCGTGTTGGCCCACCCGATCACGCCGCCCTGCACATGCACCGCGTCCTTGAAGCCCGCGCTCTTGACCACGGCGAGGGTCTCGGCCGAGCGGACGCCGGTCTTGCAGTACAGGATGATCTGCTTGTCCTGCGGCAGCGAGGCCAGGGCGTCGCCGCGCAGGATCTCGTCCTTGGGGATCAGTGTCGCGCCGGGGATTCGGACGATCTCCCACTCGGCCGGCTCGCGGACATCGACCAGGAAGGTCGGCTTGTCCGAGTCGAGCAGCTCCTGGAGCTCCTGCGGGGTGATCGTCGAGCCGGCGGCGGCGATCTGCGCCTCCTCCGACACCACGCCGCAGAACGACTCGTAGTCGATCAGCTCGGTGATCGGGGCGGTGGCCGGATCCTTGCGGATCTTGATCTCGTTCCACTCCATCTCCAGGGCGTCGAACACCAGGAGACGGCCCAGCAGCGGGTTGCCGATGCCGGTGATCAGCTTGATGGCCTCGTTGACCATGACCGAGCCGATCGACGCGCACAGCACACCCAGGACCCCGCCCTCGGCGCACGAGGGGACCATGCCGGGGGGCGGCGGGACCGGGTAGAGGTCGCGGTAGTTGGGCCCGTAGTCGTCCCAGAACACGCTGACCTGGCCGTCGAAGCGATAGATCGAGCCCCAGACATAGGGCTTGTGCAGCAGCACCGCGGCGTCGTTCACCAGGTAGCGCGTGGCGAAGTTGTCGGTGCCGTCGAGGATGAGGTCGTAGTCCTTGAAGATGTCCAGGACGTTGTCGTTCTCCAGGCGCGTCTCATGGATGATCACGTTGACGTAGGGGTTCACCTCGAGCACCGAATCGCGGGCGGACTGCGCCTTGGACCGGCCGATGTCGCTTTGGCCGTGGATGATCTGGCGCTGCAGGTTGGACTCGTCGACCGTGTCGAACTCGACGATGCCCAGCGTGCCGACGCCGGCCGCCGCCAGGTAGAGCAGAGCGGGCGAGCCGAGGCCGCCGGCGCCCACCACGAGGACCTTGGCGTTCTTGAGTCGCTTCTGGCCCGCCATGGCGACATCGGGGATGATCAGGTGGCGGCTGTACCGGCGGACTTCGTCGACCGTGAGGGACTCGGCCGGCTCGACAAGGGGCGGTAGGGACACGGGAGGACGCGCCTTTCTGTCACACAATGCTTCTTGGCCCGGACGCTTCACCGGGATGTCTGGCCAACGACCAGCCGCGGCTAAGCATTCCAGAGCGGCCCGCGCGGGGGGAAATGACTAGGGGTTCGGCCAGGGGTTGGGCTGGCAGGTGGCGCCGTTCACATCGATGACGGACTTCGTCTGCTGCATCATCAGCGGCGCCTTGCCGTCGCCTCGGCAGGAGAACTCGTGGCCGAAGCCCAGCGCGTGGCCGACCTCGTGGTTGACCATGTAGGTGCGGTACGTCGTCAGGTCGTTCGCGTAGGCCATGGCCCCCCGGGCCCAGCGGGAGTCGTTCAGCACCACCCGGTTGTTCTGGTTGGGGGCCCAGCAGGACGTCTCGATCTGCTCCTCGTAGCCGCAGAGCGTCCGCACGGTCAGCGACGACACGAGGGTGATCCGGAAGTCGACGGGCCCGGAATCGACGCGCTGGAGGCTGAACTGGCCGCCGGCGGTCCAGCTGCGCGGATCCGACAGGGTGGTGTCGATGGAGGCGGCCATCATCGCCAGGTCGATGCCGGTGATGCCGTCCTCGGCCTCGATGGAGTAGCGGCGCAGCGGGCCGGCGCCGACGACTGCGGTCGTGCCCTTGAGGATCGTGAACGTGCCGGCGCCCTGCTCGGTGTAGGCGACGCCGGGCGGCAGCGCGGCGGGGTCCTGGACCGCGGGCAGCACATTGGCGCCGGACTGGTCGACCTTGACGGTCTCCTGCTGGCCCGCGGTGGGCGCCGGGGCCGCGTCGGTCCCGGCGGCGGCCGGGCGGGTCGCGTCGGCCGACGGGAGGGACGCGGCCGAGGAATCGCCGGCGCCCGAGCCGCCGCCCTGCATCAGCGCCACGACGGTGACGACAACCAGCACCGGCAGGGCATAGGCCCGCCAGCCGTGGCGGCGGACGAAGGCGCGGATGGCCTCCCCCAGGGTGCGCGGGGCGCGCGGCGGCGGAGGCGGCG
>JAOPVO010000109.1 GCA_025966155.1 Pseudonocardiales bacterium | reverse complement strand
TGGAGCAGTCGGGGGAGGTTGTGCTCGCCCGCGAGGCCGATCCGCGCGCCGATCCGGGCCTGCTGCTGCGCGCGGCCAGGGCGGCCGCGGTGCACGGCCTGCCCCTGGCCCCGTTCGCACTGGATCGCCTCGCATTGGAGTCCGCGGCGCTACCCGAGCCGTGGCCGGCCAGCGCGCTCGCGGACCTCGTGGGCATCCTCGATGCCGGCGACAACGGCATCGTCGTCCTGGAGGCGCTGGACCAGGCCGGGCTCCTGGCGCGGCTGATCCCGGAGTGGGCCACTGTGCGCATCAAGGCCCAGCACAACGCGGTCCACCGGTTCACCGTGGACCGCCACCTGATGGAGACCGCGTCGCAAGCCAGCCGCCTCACCCGTGACGTCGCCCGCCCCGATCTGCTGCTGATCGGCTCGTTGCTGCACGACATCGGCAAGGGCTATCCGGGCGACCATTCGATCGTGGGCGCCGAGGTGGCCCGGGCGATCGGCCCGCGCCTCGGCCTCGCGCCGGACGACGTGACCATGGTGTCCGCGCTGGTGCGCCATCACCTGCTGCTGCCCGATACCGCCACCCGCCGCGACCTGGACGACCCAGCGACCATCCGGATAGTGACCGACGCGGTGGCCGGGTCCACTGAGCTCCTGGCCCTGCTGCATGCCCTCACGATCGCCGACGCCGCCGCGACGGGGCCGGGGGCCTGGAGCGACTGGAAGGGCGGCCTGGTCGCGTCGCTGGTGCGTCGCACGCACGGCGCGATGATCGGCCAGCCGGTCGCGCCGCAGGCCCCGCTCGACACCGATCGCGTGGCCCTCGCCGAGGCCGGCGAGCTGGCCGTCCGCGTCGACGGCTCCGAGGTCGTCGTGGCGGCCCCGGACGCGCCGGGGCTGCTGTCCCAGGCGTCGGGCGTGCTCGCGCTGCATGGGCTCGATGTGCGCTCGGCCTCGATCGCCACCTTCGCCGGCACCGCCGTGAACCGGTTCCAGGTGCAACCGCGGTTCGGCAAGCTGCCCGACGCGGGGCTGCTCAAGAACGACCTGCGCCTGGCGATGGGCGGCGCTCTCGATCTGGGAGTCCGGCTCGAGGCCAAGGAGCAGTCGTACGGGCGCGACCGGGCGCCGAGCGCGTCCGCGCCGCCGCCCCGGGTGCTCTGGTTCGACGACGAGGCGACCGATGCCACGGTCATCGAGCTCCGCGCGGCGGATTCGATCGGCCTGCTGCACCGGGTCACCACGATCCTGGAGCACAGCGGACTCGATATCCGCTCGGCGCTGGTCTCGACCTTGGGAGCATCGGTTGTCGATGCGTTCTATGTGACCGCGGCCGACGGCTCGGCCCTGATCCCCGTGGCCGAGCGGGCGGCAATCGCCACGGCGGTTCTCGAGGCCGCCGGCGCCGCTCCTGCGACCGCAGTCGGCGCGGCGCACTAGTCTTAGCGCGTGTTCGACACCCTTTCCGACCGCCTCACCTCGGTCTTCAGCGGGCTGCGCGGCAAGGGCCGCCTGTCCGAGGCCGACATCGACGCGACCATGCGCGAGATCCGCATCGCCCTGCTCGAGGCCGATGTGGCGCTGCCGGTCGTGCGGCAGTTCGTCGCCGCGGTCAAATCCCGGTCGACCGGCGCCGAGGTGTCCCGGGCGCTGAACCCGGCGCAGCAGGTCGTCAAGATCGTCAACGACGAGCTGGTCCAGATCCTCGGCGGCGAGACGCGCCGGCTGGTCTACGCGAAGAACCCGCCGACGGTGATCATGCTCGCCGGCCTGCAGGGCGCCGGAAAGACGACGCTGGCCGGCAAGCTGGCGCACTGGCTGCGCGAGCAGGGCCACACGCCCGTGCTCGTCGCCTGCGACCTCCAGCGCCCCAATGCGGTGCAGCAGCTTCAGATCGTCGGCCAGCGCGCCGGCGTCGCGGTGTACGCCCCCCAGCCCGGCAGCGGGGTCGGCGACCCAGTGCAGGTGGCGCGCGACTCGATCGAATTCGCCCGCCGCGCGCAGCACGACATGGTCATCGTCGACACCGCCGGGCGCCTGGGCATCGACGAGCAGATGATGCAGCAGGCCGCCGATATCCGCGATGCCGTGATGCCGCAGGAGATCCTCTTCGTCGTCGATGCCATGGTCGGCCAGGACGCGGTCAACACCGCGCAGGCCTTCGCCGAGGGCGTCGGCTTCAGCGGCGTGGTGCTCACCAAGCTCGATGGCGACGCCCGCGGCGGCGCGGCGCTGTCGGTCCGCCAGATCACCGGCCAGCCCATCATGTTCGCGTCCAACGGCGAGAACCTCGGCGACTTCGACGTCTTCCACCCCGACCGGATGGCGTCGCGCATCCTCGGCATGGGCGACATGCTCACTCTCATCGAGCAGGCCCAGAAGCACTTCGATGAGGACGAAGCCGAGAAGATGGCCGGGAAGCTGGCCGCCGGGAACCAGTTCACCCTCGAGGACTTCCTGGAGCAATTGCAGGCGATCCGCAAGATGGGGCCGATCGGCAACCTCCTCAAGATGATGCCCGGCGCGGGCCAGATGAAAGAGGCGCTGGCCCAGGTCGACGACAAGAGCATCGACCGCACCGCCGCGATCATCTACTCGATGACACCGGCCGAGCGCGCCGATCCGAAGATGATCAACGGGTCCCGGCGGCTGCGCATCGCCAAGGGCTCGGGCACCGCGGTCAGCGAGGTCAACAACCTGGTCGACCGGTTCTTCGAGGCCCGCAAGATGATGTCCCGGATGGCCGGCGGCATGGGCTTCCCAGGTGCGCGGGGCGGCACGAAGGCCCGCGCGGTCAAGGGCAAGAAGGGCAAGAAGGGCAAGGCGACGGGGCGCGGGCCGACCCCGCCGCGGATGCCTGGCGGCGCTGGCGGCTTCCCCGGCCTGCCCGGCGGTGGCGGCTTCGGCGGATCGGTGCCGCCGCAGTTCCCGCCCGGGACGGCGATGCCGGACCTGAGCAAGCTGAAGTTCCCCGGCAGCTAGGCGGCCGTCAACGCTATGGCGGTGCGCGCTCTGCTGTTCGATGTCTTCGGCACGCTGGTCGACTGGCGCGGCAGCCTGATCGACCACGCCGGCACGGTCGCGGGCGATGCAAGTGCCGATTGGCCAGGCGTGATCGACGATTGGCGGCGGGCCTACAAGCCGGCGACCGATGCGGTCGTCCGGGAGCGCGCCGCGGGCGGGCCGTGGCGCGACCTCGATGAGCTGCAGCGCATCTCGCTCGACGCTGTCCTCGCCGCCCGGTCCACCGACCTGAGCGACGCCGACCGGGCCGCGCTGGTGCAAGGCTGGCGGCGGCTCCGGCCGTGGCCCGACACGGCCGCCGGGCTGCTGGCGCTGCGCGAGCTCGCCATCACGGCCACGCTGTCCAATGGGCACGTCGGGCTGGTCGCCGATCTGATGCGCTTCGGCGATCTCCGGATCGATGTTGTCCTGTCCGCGCAGCTGGCCGACAGCTACAAGCCCGACCCGGCGGTGTACCTGCGGGCACTCGAGCTGCTGGAGTGCGAGCCCGCGGATGCGATGCTCGTGGCCTGCCACGCGTATGACCTCGAGGCCGCCGATCGGCTGGGATTGCGGACGGCATTCGTCCGTCGACCGGCCGAGTGGGGGCCGGGCGGGGGAGACGAGGCGCCGGACATGATCCGAGGCCTCATCGTCGTCGATAGCTTGCCGGAACTGGCGGACCGGCTGCGCTGAGCGCATCACCATGGCGGCGGGCCGTACAGCGGCTGCCGATCGCCACCCAGCGACCACGTGTCCTCCCAGGGCAGTGCGCCGTCGCCGTCGGGCCAGACGATCTGCAGGGCTCCGTCCACGCCGCCGTAGATCGAATGCAGTTCGAGCAGGTCGCTGGTGTCGGTCATCTCGATCGCGCACACATGGGGTGGCCCGTACAACGAGCCATACATAATCGAACCCGGTCCGATGCTCTCGCCGCCGACCATCCGGTCCGCGACCTGGTTCAGCAGGGCGGCGCCCAGCTGCATTGGCGCGGCAAAGATAGCCAGCTCCGGGAATCCGAGGGTGGACAGCCCCACCGTGTAAGCGAAGCTGTCTTGGTCTCGCCGGCCGAACACGCTCTGGACCGCCCAGCCGTGCTCCTCGATCATGGCCAGCAGCTCCAGGTCGGCTAGCCGAGCGGCTTCGCTTATGTCCGCGCCGTTGGCCTCGGCGTCGCACATCGGGCAGCAGGTGTGCCGTGCCTTCGGAGGTGCCGGTCGGCGATTGGGCGGCGCTTGCCGGATTCGGGCATGGGCCCACTCTGGCCGGAACCGCTCGCGTGTTCGATCCGAGCGCTGCGGTCTGTGGACAGCGCGGGCACTGTGGACAACCCCGGGCGTTTCGCTGCGCGCCGTCCGGACCTAGGGTGCCGGGATGACTGTGTGGCATGTGCGCGGCGTGTTCCTGCCCGACGAGCAGGAGCGGGACGCCTGGATCGTCGATGGCCGCCTGACCTTCGAGCGCGTCGCCGGCGCCGAGACGCTGATCGACCGGGGCTGGATCATGCCCGGCTTCGTCGACGCGCACTGCCACGTCGGGATGTCGCCCTCGGGCCATCACCACGACCACGGGATCCAGGCCGCGCACGCGATCACCAACCGCGACGCCGGGGCCCTGCTGCTGCGCGACGCGGGCTCGCCAGTCGACAACACCTATGTGCAGACCCGCGATGACCTCCCGCGTCTCATCCGCGCCGGACGGCACATCGCGCGCAAGGGGCGGTACATCCGCGGCTTGGGCATCGACATCGAGCCCGAGGACCTCGTGGCGACCGTCGAGCAGCAGGCCGCCCGGGGCGACGGCTGGGTCAAGATCGCCGCGGACTGGATCGACCGGTCCGCCGGGGACCTGACGCCGACCTTCCCCGACGCTGAGCTCGCCGCCGCCATCGGGCGCGCGCACGAGCTGGGCGTCCGGGTCGCCGCGCACGTGTTCGGCGAGGATGCGCTGCCGGGGCTCATCGCCGCCGGGATCGACTCGATCGAGCACGGCACCGGCATCACCGACGCGGTCATCGACGCCATTGCGGGCAAGGGCATCGCGGTCGTGCCGACGCTCGTCAATATCGACTCATTCCCGCAGATCGCGGCGCAGGGGGAGGCCAAGTTCCCCCTGTACGCGTCCCACATGCGCGCGCTGTTCGCAACCTCGCGCGATCGCGTCCGCGCGGTCTGGGAGGCGGGTATCCCGATCTACACCGGCACCGATGCCGGCGGGTCCCAGCCGCATGGGCTGATCCGCGAGGAGATCCGCGCGTTGGTCGGCGCCGGCATCCCGATCGCCGAGGTCATGGCGCAGGCGTCCTGGCGCGGGCGCGAATGGCTGGGCCTGTCCGGGCTGGTCGAGGGCGCCGAGGCCGACTTCGTCGTCTATGCGACTGACCCGCGCGCAACGCTCGAGCCGATGTACTACCCGCAGCTGACTGTCCTGCGCGGCGCCCCGATCCGGTAGGGGCCTGCCGCCATCGCACCGCCTGCAGCCACAGAGGAGAACCCCATGACCGACCGCGAGAAGGCCGCGACCCCCGAGGACCTCACCCGCCTGTTCGTCGAGCGGGCCAACGCCAAGGATGCCGAGGGCATCGCCGCGCTCTACGAGCAGAATGCGGTCATGGCCTTCCCGCCCGGCGCCATCACCAGCGGCCGCGCCGCCATCCAGGCGCTGTTCGAGCAGGCGCTGCCGCACATGCCGGCGGTTGTGCCCGAGCCGCCCGCGCCCACGCTTCGCAGCGGCAATATCGCGCTCACATCGACGCCGCCCAAGGACGGCGCGGGCGCGCGGGTCCAGGTGGTGCGCCGCCAGCCCGATGGCACGTGGCTGCGGCTGCTGGATCATCCGGAGCTGGGCCGGTGAACCGCGCCGATGCCTTCGGCGTCGCCCTTGACCTCGCCGATGCCACCAAGACGTATCCGTTCGGCGAGCAGACCGCGGTGTTCAAGGTGGCCGGGAAGGTGTTCGCCCTCGCGCGCGAGGAAGGCGACCCCGAGGGCATCACGCTGAAGTGCGAGCCAGACTTCGCCGTCGCGCTGGTGCGGGACCACGAGGCGATCACGCCGGGCTACCACATGAACAAGAGGCACTGGATCACCGTCGTGCTCGATGGCACGGTCCCACCGGACCTGATCCGCGATCTGATCGAGGGCTCCTACGAGCTGGTGGCGCCGTCGCCCCGTCGCCTGGTGCGGGCCGCTCCGCGGGCGCGGGAGAGCGGCGCCGCGGGTCAGTAGGCTCACGCCCCATGGCCAAGGTGCTCACTGCTCAATCCGAGGACTTCCCTCGCTGGTATCAGGACGTCATCGCGAAAGCGGAGCTCGCCGACAACGGCCCGGTCCGCGGGACGATGGTGATCCGCCCTTACGGATACGCGATCTGGGAGCGCATGCAGGCCGAGATGGACCTGCGCATCAAGGCCGCGGGAGCCCAGAACGCCTACTTCCCGCTGTTCATCCCCGAGTCGTACCTCAAGCGCGAGGCCGAGCACGTCGAGGGCTTCAGCCCCGAGCTCGCCGTGGTGACCCATGCCGGCGGCAAGGCGCTCGAGGAGGCCATCGTCGTTCGCCCGACGTCCGAGACGGTCATCGGGGAGTTCATGGCCAAGTGGACGCAGAGCTATCGCGACCTGCCGCTGCTGCTGAACCAGTGGGCCAATGTGGTGCGGTGGGAGATGCGGCCCCGGCTGTTCCTGCGCACGAGCGAGTTCCTCTGGCAGGAGGGCCACACCGCCCACGCGACGCACGACGACGCCAAGGGCTACGCCCGGCGCATCCTGCACGAGGCGTACGAGGACTTCATGGTCAATGTGCTGGCCATCCCCGTCGTGGTCGGGCGCAAGACGGCCAAGGAGCGCTTCGCCGGCGCCATCAACACGATGACGCTCGAGGCGATGACCGGCGACGGCAAGGCCCTGCAGATGGGGACCAGCCACGAGCTCGGGCAGAATTTCGCCCGCGCCTTCGATATCCGGTACCTGTCCAAGGAGGGTCAGCGTGAGCTGGCGTGGACGACGTCCTGGGGCACCTCGACGCGGATGATCGGCGGGCTGATCATGGTCCACGGCGACGACGCCGGACTGGTCGTGCCGCCGGCGCTGGCCGCCACCCAGGTTGTCGTCATGGCGATCAAGCCCGAGGTCATCGACGCGGTGCACGCCATCGGCGCGGACCTGCGGGCCGCCGGCGTCCGGGTGCTGGTCGACGACCGCACCGACACCGCCTTCGGCCGCCGCGCCGTGGACTGGGAGCTCAAGGGCGTCCCCATCCGCGTCGAGGTGGGCCCGCGCGATCTGGCCGAGGGCACAGCGGTGGTCGCCCGTCGCATCATCGGCGGGAAGACGCCTACCCCGACGGCGGACCTCGTCCAGGTCATAGTGGCGGCGCTGATCGATGACCAGGCCACGATGCTCGAGCGCGCCCGGGAAAAGCGCGACGCGCGCATCACCCGGGTCGGCTCGCTGGCCGATGCGCGCGAGGCGGCCACGGACGGCTGGGCCAAGGTCCCGTGGGAGCTCATCAAGGGCGCCGGGGAGACTGAGCTGGCCGCGTCGGCCATCACCGTGCGCTGCCTCCAGCGCGCCGATGGCGGCGTGCCGGACAGCGAGGACGAGGCCGACACCGTCGCCTTCGTGGCCCGCTCGTACTGAGCCCGACTCGTTCCGATCAGCTTGCGCGGGTAGGGGCATCGCATGGAGACCGCTGAGGGCACGTTCGTCATCGACGAGTGGATCACCGCCGACGTCGATGCCCCGGAGGGCCACTCGAGCAGCACCGCCGTGGTGCGCAAGACCTTCTCGGGCGGGATCGAGGGCTCGTCGCAGGCCAACCTGGTCCTGGCCCAGACGCCGGTGGAGGGCTCGATGGCCTACGTCGGGCTGGAGCGCCTCAATGTCGCGATCGATGGGCGGCGCGGGTCCTTCCTGCTCATGCACAGCGCGCTGAGTGTGCGCGGCGAGGCCACGGCATCCTGGACGATCGTGCCGGACTCGGGGACCGGCGGGCTGATTGGCATCACCGGGACCGCCGACATCCAGAACACCGGCGCCGCCGTCCACGGCTTCAGCCTGGGTTACACATTGCCTACGATACGCTAGTGTGATCCGCATCACATGACGCAAGGCCGACCCGAGGAGCGCGCCATGAGCGCAGCCAACGCCCGCAATACGCAGCCGGACGACACGCCGCACGCAGCGCCGGACTACCACGACAGCGGCGAGCACCTGGCCGGCAGTGCCGAGGACGTGATCGCGCACATCGGCGCGACCTCGACCGCCGAGCGATCCGATCGGGTCGACCACTTCGATGATGGGGCCGAGGACACGACGCGCGTCGGCTGATCCGACGCGGGGGTGACCGAGGGGGCAAAGTTCTGGCAGAATGGCGCGCTGAGCACTGACCCGCAGTCCGGCCCTCTACCCGGGCGGCGAGTCCGTCCATCACAGGTCGCTCGGCCCCGGTGTGTCCCCACCTCGGTTGCCGCGCGCCCGCCCCATATGTCGAACTGGAGCTAGACACCACTGTGGCAACCAAGATCAAGCTGATGCGCCTGGGCAAGATGCGCGACCCGCACTACCGCATCGTCGTTGCGGACGCGCGCACCAAGCGCGACGGCCGCTCCATCGAGGTCATCGGCGAGTACCACCCCAAGAGCGACCCGTCGATCATCCGCGTCGACGCCGACCGCGCCGCGTACTGGCTCGGCGTCGGCGCGCAGCCGACCGATGCCGTCACCGCGATCTTCAAGGTCACCGGCGACTGGCAGACGTTCAAGGGCCTCGAGGCCCCGGCCCCGATGCTGATGGCCCCGCCGAAGCCGGACAAGAAGGCGCTGTTCGAGGCCGCCGTCCGCGACGCCGACGGCGAGCCGATCTCCGACGCGACCACGCCGCGCAAGAAGGCCGCCCCCAAGAAGGACGCCGACGCGTCCGAGGCGGCGCCCGAGGCCGAGACCACCGAGGCCTGACGTGCTCGAGGAGGTCCTCGAGCACCTCGTCCGGGGCATCGTCGATAATCCCGACGATGTCCAGGTCGAGTACGTCGACAACCGCCGCGGCCAGCGGCTCGAGGTCCGGGTTCACCCCGATGACCTCGGGCGCGTCATCGGCCGCAACGGGCGCACCGCGAAGGCGCTGCGCACCGTGATCAGCGGTGTCGGCGGAAGTGGCGTGCGGGTCGATGTCATCGACGTCGACCGCGTGGGCAGCGATCACGGAGACCGCGGCGACCGCGGTCCCCGTCGCTGAGGCGTGAGCACACCACCGAGCGCCATCCCCGATCAGCCGAAGTCGAGCCCGGCCCGTCCGGTCGACCTTGACGACGAGGCCCGCGCTGCGCGCGAGGCCGAGTTGGTCATCGTCGGCCAGGTGGGGCGGGCTCACGGCATTCGCGGCCAAGTCGGCGTCATCCCGCGCACCGACGATCCCGACATCCGGTTCGTGGTCGGCGCAGTGCTGGCCACCGATGCCCCGCCGCGCGGCCCGCTCACGATCACCGAGGCGCGCAACCACAGCGGCCGGCTCCTGCTCACCTTCGAGGGCATCGCCGATCGCACCGCGGCCGAGGGACTGCGCGGCACGATGCTGCTTGTTCCCCGTGGGGCGCGCCCCGAGCTCAAGGACCCCGACGACTTCTACGACAGCGACCTCATCGGGCTGCGCGCGGTCGACCCCGAGGGCGCCGGGCTCGGCGTTGTCGCCGATGTCATCCACGCGCCGGGATCGGACCTGCTGGCCCTGGACGTCGACGGCCGGGAGGTGCTGGTCCCGTTCGTGCGCCAGATGGTGCCCAGCGTCGACATCCACGCCGGCACGATCACCATCGACGCGCCCGACGGGCTGTTCGAGCTCGGGCTGTGACCGGACCCAGCCCGATGACCGCGCCGCTGCTCGCGCTGGACGTCGTCACGATCTTCCCCGAGTACCTGGCCCCGCTGTCCCAATCGCTGGTCGGCAAGGCCATCGAGCGCGGCATCATCGCCGCGCGCGTGCACGACCTGCGGGCCTGGACCGACGACATCCACCGCACAGTCGACGACTCGCCGTATGGCGGCGGCCCGGGCATGGTCATGCGGGCCGAGCCGTGGGCGCGGGCTCTCGACGGGCTCGCGCCGCCGGAGGGGCCGCAGCCCTGCCTGGTCATCCCGTCCCCGGCCGGCCGCCCGCTCACCCAGGCTCTGGCCGCCGAGCTCGCGGCGCGGCCCTGGCTGCTGTTCGCGTGCGGGCGCTACGAGGGCATCGACGCGCGGGTCATCGACTATGCGGCCGCCCGGATGGAGGTCGTCGAGATCAGCCTCGGGGATTACGTGCTGTGCGGCGGCGAGGTCGCGGTGCTGGTGATCGTCGAGGCGCTGGCGCGGCTGCTGCCCGGTGTCCTCGGCAACTCCGAGTCCGCCGCCAACGACTCCTTCGCCGACGGCGCCGACGGCCTTCTGGAGGCCCCCGCCTACACCCGCCCGGCCACCTGGCGCGGCCTGGATGTGCCGGCGGTACTGCTCTCGGGGGACCACGGGGCAATCGAGCGGTGGCGCAAGGAGCAGTCCACGGCCCGCACCCGCGCGATCCGACCCGATCTGCTGGATTCCTGAGCCGCTCGGTTTCCCTGCGCGCTGCGGATATGGCACCATCGTGAGGTTGCCCAGAATCGGGTGCCGCTCCGCAAACGCCGAGACTGGCGCCTGTTGCCTGACTTAGTAAAGGAATTGATCCCGCGATGAACACCCTCGACGTTCTGGATGCCGAGTCCCTGCGCTCCGACATCCCGGCCTTCCGCCCCGGCGACACCCTCAAGGTGAATGTCCGGGTCGTTGAGGGCACCCGCTCGCGCGTGCAGCTGTTCCAGGGCGTTGTCATCCGCCGGCAGGGCGCGGGCGTGCGCGAGACCTTCACGGTCCGCAAGGTCAGCTTCGGCGTCGGCGTCGAGCGCACCTTCCCCATCCACACCCCGGTGATCGAGTCGATCGAGGTCGTCACCCGCGGCGACGTGCGCCGCGCGAAGCTCTACTACCTTCGCGACCTTCGCGGCAAGAAGGCCAAGATCAAGGAGAAGCGCGACTACATCGCGCGCTGACCGGATCCCTGATCGTCTCGATGCGCCACCGAAACGCCCGTGCCCTGTGCGCGGGCGTTTCGGCGTCTCTGACATGACCGGCGCCCCGCAGGACGGCAGCGAGGCGCCTGGCGACACCGCACGTGACGACACCGCGCTGCCCGTCTCCGACCCGGCCGACCCCGTCGGCGGCGACTCAGTGGACGACACCGCCGCGGCGGCGGACGACTCGCCCGAGCCCGCTAAGGAGCCCCGCGGCAAGGCCCCGTGGTGGGAGATGCCGGCGCTGATCCTCATCGCGCTGGTCGTGGCGATCGTGGTGAAAACCTTCCTTTTCCAGCCGTTCTACATCCCGTCGCAGTCGATGGAGCAGACCCTGCATGGGTGCCCGGGCTGCTCGGGGGATCGCGTGCTGGTCAACAAGCCGGCGTACTACTTCAGCGATCCCTCGCCGGGGGACATCGTGGTGTTCCGGGCGCCGGAGAGCTGGGACGACGAGGTCCAGTTCCGCAAGGACTACAACCCGGTCGTCCACGCGGCCCGCTGGTTCGGGCAGTTGGTCGGTGTCGTGCCCCCGGACGAGAAGGACCTCATCAAGCGCGTCATCGCCACTGGCGGGCAGACGGTCAAGTGCTGCGATGACCAGGGGCGAGTGCAGATCAGCGACAACGGCGACGCCGGGCCCTGGCGGTCCCTGGATGAGCCGTACATCTTCGCCGACGGCTCGCCGACGCCCACCTCGGCGTTCGGGCCGGTGACGGTGCCCGAGGGCAGGCTGTGGGTCATGGGCGATCACCGCAACGACTCGGCGGACTCGCGCGCGCACTGCGACAAGGGCAGCCCCGGCGCGGACAACCCCGGCGGCTGCGACCCGATGCGCAGCACCGTCGACACCGACGAGGTCATCGGCAAGGCGGTGCTGATCGTGTGGCCGGCCTCGCGGTGGCGCACCCTGGGCACGCCCTCGACCTTCGAATCCGCCGCAGCGGCCGCTGGGCCCGCGATACCGCTGGCCAGCGGCTTGGCCCTCGCGGCGCCGATCGGGCTGATCCGCCGGAAGTCGCGGCGCCCATGATCGGCGCGGCGTCGGTGTTCCGCGCGCCGCGGCCGATCGTGCGGCGCGACGCTGGGCTCTGGTGCTACGAGTCGGCGCTGCAGCGCGCCGGCTTCGAGACGGTGGCCGGCGCCGATGAGGCCGGGCGGGGAGCGTGCGCCGGGCCGCTCGTCGTCGCGGCCTGCGTCCTGCCGCAGGGGCGGCGCGGGCAGATAGACGGGCTGGACGATTCCAAGGCCCTGCGCCCGGCCGTGCGCGAGGTGCTCTACGACCGCATCGTCGCCCGCGCGGCCGCCTGGTCGGTGGTGATCATCCCGGCCCAGGAGATCGACGCGTGGGGGCTGCACGTGGCCAATCTGGCCGGTATGCGCCGAGCGCTGTCGGTGCTGGCCCCGCGCCCGGACTATGCCCTCACCGACGGCTTCCCCGTCCCGGGCCTGCCGATGCCCTCCACGGCCGTCTGGAAGGGCGACGCCGTCGCGGCCTGTATCTCCGCGGCCTCGATCCTGGCCAAGGTGACCCGCGATCGGATCATGGTGCAGATGCACGAGCAGTTCCCCGACTACGAGTTCGCCCGGCACAAGGGGTACATCACCCCCGAGCACACGGCCGCGCTGCAGCTGCGCGGTCCATGCCCCGAGCACCGCAAGCGCTACGTCAACGTGCGCCGGGTGATGGACGGATCGATCACGGACGGATTCGCCATGGATGGGGATCCGGGGCCCGCAATGCACCACAATGGTCCGACGGAGAACGACGCAGTGGATCGGGAGATCGCGTGAGTGCAGAGGATCTCGAGAAGTACGAGACCGAGATGGAGCTCCAGCTCTATCGCGAGTACAAGGACATCTCGGCCCAGTTCTCCTACGTCGTGGAGACCGAGCGGCGGTTCTACCTCACCAATGAGGTCGAGCTCGTGCCGCGCAACGCCGATGGCGAGGTCTACTTCGAGCTGACGATGCGCGATGCCTGGGTGTGGGACATGTACCGACCGGCCCGGTTCGTCCGCACGGTGCGAGTCGTGACCTTCAAGGACGTCAACATCGAGGAGCTCGAGAAGCCCGAGCTGGAGCTGCCGAGCACGTAGGCGCCCCGACGGGTGAGAGCCGCCCTCAGCCGGGTAGGGGCCGAGCATGAGCGTCGAGCCCTTCTCCCCAGACGAGACAGCCCAAGTCGAGGCGATCGAGGGGTCGCCCCCTCCGGCGGCGAATGAGCAGGATCGCCCCTCGGCTCCCGGCGATACGCCCGAGGGCCTCGGCGACCGGCCCGCCGCGCCGTTCACCTCGGAGGTTAAGCGGCCGGTACAGGGCGTCGCCGACGCCCTCGGGAACACCGGCTTCGACGAATCCGAGAAGTCGGATCCGGCCTACCGCCCGTAAGTGCGCGTCGTCGTCGCCGCTCGAGATCGCGTTCCCGAATGAGACGTGCTCACGTAAGCGGAATGACCATTGGCTAAGGGACCTGACCGCCCATCCGAAGGGGATGCAGCGGTATTGGCTGCTTTTCCTTGTGGTGGCGGGCGGGATCTGCCTGACCTCGCTGGGTTTGGTAGCCGGATCGGTGGCGCCGCTGCTGCTGCCCGAGACCGAGATGTCGACGGATTTCTACTCGTACCTGCTAGTCGTGGCCGCCGCGTTCGACGCGCTCACGGCCTATTTCAGTGCCTTGAGCGACCGCATCGGGCGAGCCAACCTGATCGTCTACGGAGCGCTGTTCGCCGGGCTGATCGCCACCTTCGGCGTCCCGACCGCGCATACCAAGTGGGAGTTCGCGGTCTGATACTGCGTCATGGGGTTCGCCGATGGGATCGCGCTGGTCGGCGGCGCGACATTGCTGCTGCTCTTCCTTCGGGAGCTTCCGCCTCACCTGCGCGGCGAAGTGGCCTAGACGGCCGATGATGAGCTGGCTATCGAGCCCCGGAGCTCGGCGGCCGACGACACCGGGGTTATCGCCGCGACCGAGGGCGTGGGCAAGTGGAAGCAGGTCATCACGCCGCGGATGATCAGCGCAATCTGGCGATCATGTTCTACTTCGTCATCTTCGCCACGGCCGCTGGGTATCTGTCGCTGTACAACGTCGAGATCCAGGGCACGACGATCAGTCAGGCCACGCGCTCGGCAAGTGGTTCTGGCTGGCCAACTGCGTCTCGCTGATCGGGTTCTGCGTCATCTCCGATCGCCTATCGGTCCGCAAGCCGGTGATGTTCGTCGGCGCCGGGGTCGCGACGATGACGATCCCGGCGCTGGTAGGAACCGCCTTCGCCCTCTTCGGGGCGTTCAACCGCATGTCCTCGGTCGTTGGCGGGCTATCCATCCCGCACATCATCGGCAGCCCGATCGCGACCGAGAGCGGCTGGCGCGTGTGGTTCATCTGCTGCGCGGTGATGATGGCGCTGTTCATCCCGCTGTGCGCCTATGGCCTCGGCGGCTACTACAGCCCGAAGAAGGCCCGCGCCGCGCTGAAGGCGGACTCCGAGGCCAACCGGGTCCGCTCCACCGCCAACACCCCAGTCAAGGCGAAAGCGACCGCCGCGGCCTGAAGTCCGCCCGCCGGGCCCTAGCCGACAATCTCCAGCTGAGGCCCGGCGGAGGCGAGCCGGTGCATCAGGGCGCTGCCGTCGCGCTCGGCGAAACCGCGGCGCATGGCGTAGGGCTCAAGGCGATCGGCCAGGTCCTCCGCGTTGAAGGCGGCGTGGCGCGCGGCGCGGGCGTACACCTCGGCCACGCGATCGAGATCGGCGCCGTCGGCGATGAGATCGACGATGAGCCGCTCGATGGTGGTCACGGGCAGGCCGGCCGCGACTGTGATGTCGTCGAGGTTGAGGGAGCCCCGATGCAGGCGGACGTCGCCCCGTCGGCTCTGCTTCCGGCCGGGAACGATGAACTCGTGGCGGGTGCCGCGCACGGGGCCGAGCCCATGCATGGCCGCTGCGGAGAAGTGCGAGACGACAGCCCCACCCGGCCCATCGCTCAGGCGGGCCGAGGCCCGCTGGGCCGGCTCGAGCGCCAGCCAGGCCGCCCGCAGGTCGCGGTGGTCATCCGGCGGCAAGCCCTTGAGCCGGTAGACGCCATGGGCGACTCGGCGCAGCATCCCGGCCTGCGTCATCCGGGTCAGCCGTACATAGGTGATGCCCGCCGCGCGGGCCTGGGGCGCGGTCACGAGGCCCCATTGGCCGTCGGCGAGGTCTGCCAGCAGGCACTCGACCTCGGCGGCGCGCATGTGGCCATAGTCACATAGCCTCAAAAGGAAAGGCAGGGGTGCGCAGGCAATCGGCACAGCCCGGCTCCGTCCACAGGGGCCGCGCTGTCCACAGGCGCGTTGACCATGGCCGTTGCGGTCTGTCGCCGCGGCACTGTCGGCGCATGCGAGTCAAGGACGCACTGGGGCAGTACGGCGAGCGGGTGGCGGCGGCTCATCTGATCGACGCGGGGATGTCGATCATCGAGACGAACTGGCGCTGCGTGGCCGGGGAGATCGACATCATCGCCTCCGACGGCCGGGCGCTGGTGTTCTGCGAGGTCAAGACGCGATCCTCGCTGGCGTTCGGGTCGCCGGCCGCTGCGGTGACCTGGGTCAAGCAGCGCCGGATGCGCGAGCTCGCGGTCCGGTACTTGGCTGAGAACCCGGGCAAGTGGGGCGAGATCCGGTTCGACGTGGTGGCCATCCTGCGCCCGCGCACCGGGGCGACCACCCTCGAGCACCTGCGCGACGTGCTCTCTTGAGCCCCGCGCCGCTCGATCTGCACAGGCGTGAAGTTGGTGTAGCTGCAGTCCCTATGCCCACTTCCTCCGGAACTGGGCGCAAGGCGCTCACCAGTCGCTCTGCGTCCTCGGGTCGCTCGGTGCTGTTCTCCACAGCCTCTGCGTTGTCCACAGCGTGGTCGCCACGCCGGATTGGCCGCCCACGGCGCGGAACAGTCGCGGCTATGGGATCGAGCAGAGGTTGGCGGGCGTGAGCATCGCGCGGGCGCAGTCGGTGGCGGTGTCGGGCGTCGATGGGCAGCTGGTCGAGATCGAGGTGGACCTCTCGTCCGGATTGCCGGGCACCACGCTGACCGGGCTGGGCGATAAGGCGGTATCGGAGGCGCGGGATCGGGTTCGGGCGGCGATAACCAATTCCGGGGCGTCGTGGCCGAACCAGCGGATCACGATCGCGCTCCTGCCGGCCGACCTGCCCAAGGTGGGCTCGCGATTCGATCTGGGCATCGCGATGGCGGTGCTGGCCGCAAACGGGGCGGTGCCGCCGGCCGCGGTGGCCGGGATCGTGTGGATGGGGGAGCTCGGGCTGGACGGGCGGCTGCGCCCGGTCCGCGGTGTCCTCCCGGCGGCTGTGGCGGCCCATCGCTCGGGGGCGAGGGTCATTGTGGTGCCGGCCGAGAACGGCCCGGAGGCGGCGCTGATCGACGGCATCGAGGTCCTGGCCGCGAGCACGCTGTCGGAGCTGATGGCGTGGCTTTGCGGCAAGGGCGACCGCCCCCCGCGGGCCGAGCCGAGCGAGGCGCCGACAACGGGGCGAGCGGTTGACCTGTCCGATGTCGTGGGGCAGGCCGGTGCGCGCCGGGCGCTGGAGATCGCGGCGGCGGGCGCGCATCACCTGCTGCTGCAGGGATCGCCCGGCGCGGGCAAGACGATGCTGGCCGAGCGGCTGCCGGGGGTGCTGCCGCTGCTGGATCGCGCGGCGGCCCTGGAGGTGACGGCGATCCACTCGGTCGCCGGGACGCTGGCCCGGGATGCGCCGCTGAGCCTGGTCCCGCCCTTCCAGGCCCCGCACCACACTGCGAGTGTCGCGGCGCTGGTCGGCGGCGGCGCCGGCCTCGCCCGCCCGGGCGCGATCAGCCTCGCCCACCGTGGTGTCCTGTTTCTGGACGAGGCCCCGGAGTACCGGCCGGCCGCGGTCGACGCGCTGCGCCAGCCGCTGGAGTCGGGCCGGGTTGTCCTGCACCGAAGCGGCGGCGCGGTGACGTACCCGGCTCGGTTCCAGCTGGTGATGGCGGCGAATCCGTGCGGCTGCGGCTCGCCGACCGGGCGGGACTGCGCGTGCACGCCGATGGCCCGGCGGCGCTACCAGCAGCGGCTCTCGGGTCCGCTGCTGGACCGCATCGATCTGCATGTGACGGTGCACCCGGTGCCGCGGGCGGACCTGCTCGGCGGCCCCGGCGCGTCCGGTGTCGGGGAGTCCAGCGACGTTGTCTCGGCGCGGGTGCTGCTGGCCCGTCAGGCGGCATCGGCCCGATGGTCCGAGCACGGCTGGGACACGAATTCGCTGGCCACCGGCAGCGTGCTGCGCTCCGGGCGCTGGCGACCGCCGCGTGAGGCGCTGAGGCTGGCTGAGCAGGCTCTGGATCGCGGCGTGCTCAGCGCCCGCGGATTCGATCGCGTGCTTCGGATGGCGTGGACGGTGTGCGATCTGGCCGGGCGGTCCGCGCCGGGCGCGGGCGATATCGCCGAGGCACTGAGCTATCGAACCGGCACGTCGACGGGATGGGCGGCGTGATGGGGGCCGAGGCGGATGTGGATGACGCAGTGCTGCGGGCCCGGGCGTATCTCAGCCGGGTGGCTGAGCCGGCCAGCGTGGTGATGTGGGAATGGGTCCGCCGCGTCGGACCCGTCGAGGCGGCTGACGCGATCCGGGCCGGTGTCGTGCCGGAGCCCGTGGCCGCGGCGACGGCGGCGCGGCGTGAGCGGATCGACGTCGATGCCGACCTCGACGCCGCCGGGCGGCACGGGATCCGGCTGATCACACCCGAGCATGAGGACTGGCCGCACTTCGCCCTCGCGGCCATGGAGCGCACAGCGGCCCGCCGCTGGGAGCAGTGGCAGGGCGGCGATCGCGCCGCGCGGCCGGCAGGCGAGGCTGTGCCGCCATTGGCCCTGTGGGTCAGAGGATCGCTGGCTATGCACACGCTCGCCGTGCGGTCGGTCGGCATCGTGGGGGCCCGCGCGGCGACCGAGTACGGCGTGCATGTGGCATCGGAGCTGGGCTACGGACTGGCCGGCCGTGACGTCGCGGTCGTATCGGGCGGCGCCTACGGCATCGACGCCGCCGCGCACCGCGGCGCCCTCGCGGCTGAGGGGGCGACGGTGCTGGTGTCCGCCGGGGGCCTGGACCGCCCCTATCCAGGCGGGCACGCAGATCTGTACGAGCGGATCGCCGAGACCGGCCTGCTGATCAGCGAGAGCCCGCCGGGCGCGGCGCCGCATCGGCGGCGGTTCCTGAGCCGCAACCGGCTGATCGCGGCGCTGTCGACCGGGACCGTGGTCGTCGAGGCCGGTCGCCGGTCCGGCGCGCTGAACACCGCGGCCCACGCCCGTCGCCTGGGCCGGGCGCTGATGGCGGTTCCCGGCCCGATCACCTCGGCGGCGTCGGTGGGCTGCCATGACCTGCTGCGCGGCGCGGAGGCCGGCGAGCCGGGGGCGGCGCGCCTGGTCACCGGGGTCGATGACGTGCTCGCCGAGATCGGCGCGCCCGGCGAGGGCCTGAGCGAGCCGGCACTCCCCGCTGCTGCGTCCTCCGACCCGCGGGCAACGAGCGGTGGCGGCAGCAGGGGTGAGCAGTCGGCGATCGACGGGCTCGATGCGGAGGCCTCCGCAGTGCACGACGCGCTGCGGGCCCGGCGATTCCTGCGCGAGGACGAGCTATCGGTGATCAGCGCGCTGCCGGTCCCGCAGGTGCGCCAGGCACTGGCCGCCCTCCTGCTCTACGAGCTCGCCGAATCCGGGCCGGACGGCTACCGCATCAACCCGCGCAGCCGGACCGGGTGAGCGCCCTGCGAGGACTGACGCGCTGGTAGCCGACGCCCGGGCTGACAACAAGGCGCTAGGAGCTGTAGCTGCGGGCCGTCTGCTCGACGCGGGCGAGGGACGCCCAGAATTCGGCGATCGTGAACGGATATGTCATCTCGAATCCGACGCCGATCGAGTCGCCGATGAACAGCATGAAGCCCTGCTCATCCCAGCCATCGTCCTGCACCTGGAGTGGCGCAGCATCTGCGCGGATGGCCTGAAGCAGATCCGCCCGCGAGGCCTGCCCGGCCAGGCGCAGCAGGTCGTCCTCGCTGGTAACCATGTCCCTGCGACTGACTTGGTCGTTGTCGATTGCCATCGGCCCGGACCTCCCTTGAGTCGGCACGGCTCGTCCGACCCAAGCGTATGGGCGACGATGCGTAGAGGAGTACGCATCGCCGCCCATGAGCGGTTCCGAAAGTAAGGGTACCCTAATTCCAGTGGGAGGGAAGGGCTGGTTCGCGCGTGGCTGCTTGACCCCGCGGGGTCGCTGGCGGACGGTGAGCCGGTGACCACGACGGGGCGGCTCCAGCCCGAGCGCGCCGAGCGGCCGCTGCCGCGCCAGCGCGCGCGAGCCGTCGACGCCCGGCCGGACCTCGTTGCCGCGCGGGGGCTGCTCCCGGCCGAGTTCGGCGACGCCGTCGCGCGCTTCGAGCGGCACCTGGCCCTGGAGCGCGGTCGCTCGGCCCACACCGTCCGGGCGTACGTCGGCGACGTCGTCAGCCTCCTGGCTCATGCCCAAGCTGCGGGCCGCGTCCGGCTGGGCGATCTCGACCTGGCTGCTCTGCGGTCGTGGCTTGCCGCCGTGCGCGCCCAAGGCGCGGCCCGCACAACGCTGGCCCGGCGAGCGGCCGCGGCGCGGACCTTCACCGGCTGGGCCGCGCGTGAGTCGCTGCTCCCAAGCGATGTCGGCGAGCTGCTGGCCAGCCCCCGCCCGCACCGCACCCTGCCGCCGGTGCTCGGCGCCGACGAGGCCGCGGAGCTGATCGAGCGATCCGCCGCGCCCCGATCCGTTGATCCGGCTGGCGCGCCCCCGGACCTGGCCGACGCGGCGCTGCAGTTGCGCGACACCGCGATCCTCGAGCTCCTGTACGCCACCGGCGCCCGCGTGGCCGAGTTGGTGGCCCTCGATGTCGATGACGTCGATCGGCGCCGTCGGGTGGTGCGGCTGTTCGGGAAGGGGGCCAAGGAGCGCACCGTCCCGTTCGGGCTCCCCGCCGACGACGCAGTTGCCGCCTGGCTCGATCGGGGCCGGGGCGCACTGGCGATCGACGCCAGCGGCCCCGCGCTCCTGCTGGGGGTGCGCGGCCGGCGGATCGACCCGCGCACGATCCGGCGCATGGTGCACCTGGCCGTTGCCCGCGTGCCGGGCGCACCCGATGTCGGACCGCATGGCCTGCGGCACACAGCGGCGACGCACCTGCTCGAAGGCGGCGCGGACCTCCGGGCCGTGCAGGAGTTGCTGGGCCATGCCAGCCTGGCCACAACGCAGATCTATACGCACGTCTCCGTCGAGCGGCTGCGGCGGACCTTCGAGCAGGCCCACCCGCGGGCGTGATCCCCGGTCCCCGACCGGCCCCTACCGGCGGGGACTCAGCCGAATGACCCCCAGCGGGCGGATCAGCCGCAGGGGATCCAGATACGCCTCGCCCCGCCGTGCGCCCCAGTGCAGCACATCGTCCCGCCCCGCATGCTCGCCCGCGACGAGCCCGATGACCTCCCCCCGCCGCACGACGGCCCCGGCCGAAGTCGAAGGATCGATAGGCTCGTATGTTGTCCTGATCCCGTCTCGGTGCAGCACGACCACAACGCCGCGACCCGCCACCGGCCCGGCGAAGGTGACGGTGCCGTCAGCGGCCGCCAGCACCTGATCGCCCTGGGCCGCGCGCAGGTCGACGCCGCGGTGCCCCGGGCCGTAAGGCGTGGCCGTCGGATCGAAGCCCGCTGCGACCTGTGCGCCGGGCAGCGGCAACGCGTACCGAGGCGATGCCGACGCGCCCGCCGGCACCATGCCGCCGACCAGCACGCCGACCTTCACACCGAGCGTCACCGCGCACACCGCTGCTGCTTTGCAGTGTGCGGTCCGCGGTCGCGGCTTCTGGGTCTCAGGGCGAGCACGTGGTGGCAGAGGGTGGCAGCGCATATGTGCAGATTGGTGCGCCGAGGCAGCCACAGTGTGCGCTTAGCCGCGCCTGTGGACGGCGACATACCTGTGGACAAGGCGACCTTAGGCGCCATACCGAAGAAGCGGCCACTAAGCCCGGCGCCTCGGATTAACGATTTCTTCATCGGCGCGATACGCGCGTAGCGGTGGATGTTTGATATCACATCCACGTTAGAAGACTCCCCG
>JAOPVO010000251.1 GCA_025966155.1 Pseudonocardiales bacterium | reverse complement strand
CGTCACGATCACCACCGTGCTCGTGCTGGCCACTCGGTTCGGCCGCCAGATCACGTCGCTCATCTCCCCCGACGATCCGGAGAGCCTGCTGCTGGGGATGGATGCTCGCGCTGACGCTGGTGGTCGCCGGGGTCGCGCAGGAGCTGAAGGTGTCCTCGGCGGTCGGCGCATTCCTCGTCGGGATCGCGCTGTCCGGCGCGGTCGCGGAGTCCGCCGTTCAGGTGCTCGCCCCGCTGCGGGACCTGTTCGCTGCGTCCTTCTTCGTCTTCTTCGGGCTGTCGACCAACCCGGGCACGCTGGTCGGGGTGCTGCCGCTGGCGATTCTGCTGGCAGTCCTGACCAGCGCCACGAAGGTCCTGACCGGCTACGTGGCCGGTCGACGGGCCGGAGTCGGGCGCCGGGGGCGCTGGCGCGCGGCCGTTGCGGTCATCCCGCGCGGGGAGTTCTCCGTGATCGTCGCGGCGCTGGCTGTCGCCGGCGGCGCCGAGGCATCCCTCGGGCCACTCACAGCCTGCTATGTGCTGCTCACGATTGTCATCGGGGCCGCGGTGGCGCGACTGCCCGACCGGCTCAAGAACGATCCGCCGATCACGCGGGCATCGCCGGCGCCGGGCTAGAACAGCAGGTCGAAGGCCTCTTCGACGACCTCGTAGGGGGCCTCGTGGCCGCCCTCGAATTCGCGGTAGTGCGGGGCGAAGCCGTCGTCCTGGAGCACCCGGACGATCTCCTGCCCGGTGAACTCGATCGGCAGCACGGAGTCGTAGAACCCGTGCGACACGAAGATCTCCGGGCGGCCGCCGATGGGGCCGGGCACGAAGAACCCGCCGGAGAATACGAAGATCCGGCTGAACATGTCGCCGTTGATGAGCCCCAGGGACAGCGCGTACGACGCGCCATCGGAGAACCCGGCCACGGCGATCTTGGCCGGGTCGATCGGGTAGCGCTCGAACAGCGCCGTCAGCATGGCGTTCAGAGCCTCGACGTCGACCCCGAAGCCGCCGGTCAGCGCATCCCAGGTCCGGCCCCGCGATTTCGGGGCGAGCACGATGAACTTGCGGCGGTTGGCCTCGGCGCGGATCACCGGCAGCGCCTGCTTGGGGTTCGACGTGGCCCCGTGGAACAGCACCACCAGGGGCACGGGGCCGGGCGGAAGATCCTCGGGCACATAGAGGATCGGCGCAGCCGGGTCATCGGATCCAGTCAGCCACGGCTCGCCCTCGGGCATAGCCGACGGCGCATCCGCCGGCGGCCGTGCTGTGAGCACGCCGTCTGCGAATGCGCCGTCCATAGCCATCTACCTATCTACTGAGCGTCTGATCGCGAACGATCAGTGGCCGTGCGCCGCCGCGGGCTGCGCGTCGGGGTTGGTCCACGTGATCAGCGCGTCGAGCGCCTCGACACTGGAGCCGCGGACCAGGAGCGGGTTGATCTCCAGCGACTCGAGCTGGCTGCCGAGGCCCTGGGCCAAGGTGGCCACCTGCAGGACAGCGTCGGCGATGGCGTCCAGATCCGACGCCTCGGCGCCGCGGTAGCCCTCGAACAGCTTCGCGCCGCGCAGGCCCTTGAGCGCCTGGAGGATCTCCTCGCGGTCGACCGGCAGCGAGCGCAGGAAGGTGTCGTTGAGGATCTCGACCCATACCCCGCCGAACCCGACCGCGAGCACGTGGCCCCACGCCGGATCGGTGACGATCCCGACGAGAAGCTCGAGCCCGGCGCCGCGCATCGGCTGCACCAGCGCGCCGACAACCTCGCCGCCGGCCTTGTGCCCGGCCGCCACGACGTCGTCGTAGGCCTGGCGAACGGCGTCGTCGGTGGTCAGGTTCAGCTTGACCCCGCCGATGTCGCTCTTGTGCTCGATGTCGTCGGCGGCCAGCTTGACCACGACCGGGAAGCCGACCCGGTTCGCCGCGGCCACGGCGTCGTCGGCCGAGGCCACGACCTCCTGCGGCACGACCGGGACACCGTGCTGCGACAGGAACGCCGCCGCATGGTGCTCGGCCCAGGTGAAGCGCCCGGTGATGCCGCGCGAGGCCGCGAAGCCCTCGACATCGAGCTGCTCGATCGCCGGCGCCGCGCCGCGCTTGAGCTTGGCCTGGTAGCCGTTGTAGGCGTCGGCCCAGCGCAGTGCGCCGCCGAGCGCCGCGACGCCGTGGTCGATGCCGCCCAGGACGTAGGGGTAGTTGGCCTTCGTTGCGACCTCGCGGCCGAATGCGGTGACGTCCATGGACGTGCCGCCGAGCACGATGACCGGCTTGGGTCCCTGCTTGAGCAGCTCCGCCGTCGCGGCGAACTGCGCGTAGATCGGCTCCGGGTCGGGCGGGGACACCTTCGGCAGGTCGGACATCATCACGATGACGTCGATGCCCGTGTCGTTCTGCACGACGGCGAGGGAGTCGGCCAGCATCTTGGGGTTGACCAGGATGTAGCCGGTCACGTCGAGCGGGTTCTGGATCGCGCCGAAGTCCGGGACGATCGTGGCCAGGCCCGCCTTCGTCTCGTCGGAGAAGTCGGGGATCTCCAGGCCCTCGTCGGCCGAGCGGTCGGAGATGATCTCGCACGCGCCGCCGGAGGCGGTGACGAAGCCGAAGCGCTTGCCGGGCAGGGGCGCGTCCAGCGAGGCCAGCAGGCCGGCGGTGTTGACGAGGTCCTCGAGCGAGTCGACCCGGATGACGCCCTTCTGGCGGAAGATCGTGTCGACGACGGCGTCGTCACCGACCAGCGCGCCGGTGTGGGCGTTCGCCACTCGGGCGCTGGCTTCGCTGCGGCCGACCTTGAGGGCCACGATCGGCTTGCCGGCGGCCAATGCGGCCTCGGCGGCGTCGAGGAAGTCCTGCGTGTGGCGGATCGACTCGATGAACATCGCGATGACCTTGGTCTGCGGGTCCTCGACCATGTAGCGCAGCACGTCGGTGGCCGAGATCTGGGTCTCGTTGCCCATCGACATCATGACGCTGAGCCCGACATTGCGGGCCTGGGCGTAGGCCAGGATCATGCTGGCCAGGCCGCCGGACTGCAGGATGAGCCCGACATTGCCGCCCAGGAGCGGGTTCGGGATCGGCAGGCCGTATGGGGTCAGGCTCTTGGCCGCGTTGATGAAGCCGAGGCCGTTCGGGCCGAGCATGGTGATGTCGTTCTCGTTGCAGAAGTCGAGCAGTCGCTTCTCCAGCGCCTTGCCCTCGTCGCCCTGCTCGGCGAAGCCGGCGGCCAGGATGACGACATTCTTGATGCCCTTCTTGGCGACCTCCTCCATGATCGGCAGCACGACCTGGGTCGGAACCATCAAGTAGACGAGGTCGACGTCGCCGGGGATGTCGAGCAGCGACTTGTAGGACTTGGTGCCGTGCACGTCGATGCCGCGCGGGTTCACCAGGTAGAAGTCGCCCGGGAAGTTGTACATGTTGAGGTTCGTGAAGGTCGCGACCGACCAGCCGGACTTGTCGGTGGCGCCGACGAGGGCCACGGACTTGGGGCTGAAGAACTTGTCGAGGCGCTCGGGGCTGACCAAGGGGTTGTTGCTCACAGGCAGGCTCTTTCCACGATGTCGACGTTGGCGTCGTGCGGGCGGGTGTGGTTAGCAACCTACGAGAAGTGGAGGCTGTGCGCCTAGGGGCGCCGGGCGGAAACAAACGCAGAACGATCATCAGCGGCAAGAGGCCCGGGCTGGCTCGCTGATGCGAGCCTGCTCGGGCCTCTCTGCCGCGCCGGCCGGACGACCGGCCGCGCGGCTTTAACGCGTCGGGGCGTCCTTGTCCAGCCACATGTCGGTCAGATACGCGCGGCTGTACGCGGGGTGCAGGTACAGGTTGTGCACCCACGGCTGCTGCGTCCCCAGCGTGGAGAACATGATCGTCATGGATGGGGTGAGCACGTTCTCCAGGATGTACTTGTTGATCTCCTGGAGCTTGTCGTTGCGCTGGTCCTTATCCAGGACGCTGCGCTGCTCCTTGATCATCGCGTCGAGCTTGGTGTCCTTGGTGTTGAACCAGTTCCGCGGCCCGTTGGTGGTGTAGAGGGCATCCAGCCACTCGTCGGCGGTCAGGAAGCTGGTCGAGAGGCCCCAGCCGATGGCGTAGTCCTTGGCCGCGAAGGTCGAGAAGTAGGTGGCGTAGTCGATGATCTTCAAGGTGACATTGACGCCGATCTCCTTGAGGTCCTGCTGCACCCACTGGGCCGTGGTGGTGAACTGCGGGCCGTAGCCGTCGGTTGTCAGCATCTCGGCGTCGAATCCGTTCGGGAACCCGGCCTCGGCCAGCAGCTTCTTGGCGGCGGCGGGGTCGTACGGGATCAGCTTCTCGGCCTCATCCGCGGGCATGCCGCCGAAGATGATCGGCGGGATGGGGCCGGTGATCTGGTAGTAGCCGCCGTAGAAGGTGTCGCCCAGGCCCTTGCGGTCGACCGCCATCGACAGCGCCTTGCGGACCCGGTAGTCGTTGAATGGCGCCTTAGCCTGGTTGAACATCAGCTGGTTGGGGCCCAGCAGCGGGTTGCTGCGGATCACCATCTCCGGGTTCGTCGAGGTCAGCGTCGGCAGGAGCGTCTCGCTGACCGAGCCGGTGTAGTCCAGCTCGCCGGTCCGCATCGCGGCGATCGCAGAGGCCGGATCGGCCATGATGACGACCTTGAAGCCGTCGAGGTGGGGCTTCCCGGGGATGAAGTAGTTGGGGTTCTTGACGTAGTTCGTCTCGACCTTGCGCTTCCACTCCGTCATGATGAACGGGCCGGTGCCAATAGCCTGCTCAGCCAGGTTGAATTCCCCTCGCGTGCCCTCGCACGGCAGCATGGCCATATAGAAGCTGGCCATCGTCTCGTCGAAGGCCCCGTACGGCACCGTCAGCTTGAAGATCGCCTTGTACGGGTCGGACGTGTCCAGGGACGACACGATGTCCAGGAGATTCTTCTGCACCCCGGGCAGCGTGTTGATCCGGTCGATCGTGCACTTCACATCCGCCGAGGTGAACTCGCGGCCGTTTACCGGGGCGATGTTGTGGAACTTGACGCCCTTGCGCAGATTAAACGTCCACGTCAGCCCGTCCTCGGACTTGCTGTACGACTCGGCCAGGTCGGGGTGCACCTCCATCGAGCCGAACGGCAGGTCGCGGCTGGTCTTGAACTCCACCAGCTTGCTGTAGACCGTCCCGGTCACCGCCGCCGGCACGGAGAACGACGCCGACTTGTGCGGGTCGATCGTCGGGGCGTCGGAGGCCTGGTTCACGCGGAAGATCCCGCCATCCTCGGCGGGGCCGTCGGCGGGAAGTGTGCCGTTGACCGTCTGCGCCTGGTCGCCGGTGTCCTGCTCCCGGTCCTTGCCGCCGCTATTTGATCCGCCCGAACAGGCGGCTACCAGCATGAATGCCGCCGTGGCGGCGGACATCGCGGCCAATCTCGCTTTGCTCGACATTGAGCAACAACTCCTTCGCGCTAGGGACTTCCGACGGATACAGCAGGGGAGCCTGCGGGGCCGGCCGGCAGACCGACCCCGCAGGACGATTACGCGACCCGCGGATCGCGGGGCTTCCCGGAATTAACGAGTGGGCGAGTTGGAGTCGACCCAGACATCGGCCATGTACGACCGCGAGTAGGCCGGGTGGAGGAACAGGTTGTGCACCCACGGCTGCTGGGTGGTGAGGCTGGAGTACTGCACGCCCATGAACGGCGTCAGCACGTGCTCCAGGATGTAGCGGTTGATATCCAGCAGCATCTTCTCGCGCTGGTCCCGGTCCAGGATGCTGCGCTGCTCGATGATCATCGCGTCCAGCTTGGTGTCGCTGGTGTTGAACCAGTTGCGCGGCCCGCCGGTGAGATACAGCGCCTGCAGCCACTCATCGGCATTCAGGAAGGCCGTGGACAGGCCCCATCCGATGTCGTAGTCCTTGGCGCCGAAGGTCGAGAAGTACGTGGCGTAGTCGATGATGTCGAGCGTTACGTTGACGCCGATCGCCTTGAGGTCCTGCTGCAGCCACTGCGCCTGGGTCGTGAATTGCGGGCTGTAGCCATCGGTCGTCAGCATCTTGACGTCCAAGCCGTTGGGATAGCCCGCCTCGGCGAGCAGCTTCTTCGCACCCGCCGGGTCGTACGGGATGAGCTCCTCGGCCTCGTCGGCCGGCAGCCCGCCGAAGATCGTCGACGGGATCGGGCCGGTGATCTTGTAGTACTGCCCGTAGAAGGTCTTGCCGAAGGCGTTGCGGTCGAAGGCCATTGAGATCGCCTTGCGGACCCGGTAGTCATCGAAGGGCTTCTTCGCCTGGTTGAACATGATCTGATTCGGGCCGAACACGAGCTGGTTGCGGATAACCAACTGCGGGCTGCTGGTGAGCACTGAGGGCAGGAGCGTCTCGTTCACGCTGCCGGTGAAGTCCAGCTCGCCGGTGCGGAGGGCCGCGATGGCCGCAGCCGGGTCGGCCATGATCAGGACCTTGTATCCGTCCAGGTGGGGCTTGCCGGCGATGAAGTAGTCGGGGTTCTTGACGTACGTCGTCTGAACCTTGCGCTTCCATTCCTGCATGATGAACGGGCCGGTTCCGATAGCCACCTCAGCCAGGTTGAACAGCCCTGCGGTGCCTTCGCACGGCAGAATAGCCATATAGAAGCTGGCCATGGTCTCGTCGAACGCCGCGTAAGGCACGCTCAGGTTGAAGATCGCCTTGTATGGATCGCTGGTATCCAGCTTCTCAACGATATCGAGCAGGTTCTTCTGCACACCCGGCAGCGTCCGGATCCGGTCGACCGTGCACTTGACGTCGGCCGACGTGAATTCCCGGCCGTTGACCGGGGCGATGTTGTGGAACTTGACGCCCTTGCGCAGCACGAAGGTCCACGTCTTGCCGTCCGCGGACTTCTCGTACGACTCCGCCAGATCCGGGTGGACCGTCATCGATCCATAGGGCTTATCGCGGGCCATGGTGAACTCGACCAGCTTGCTGTAGACGCTGCCGGTCACCGCCGCCGGGACGGTATAGGAGGCGGACTTGTGCGGATCGAGGGTCGGGGCATCACCAGCCTGATTCACCGTGATCGTCCCACCGCTCTCCGGCGGCCCGTCGGTCGGCAGCGTGCCGTTCACCGTCTCGTCCTGGACTGTCGTGTCCGCGCCGCGCTCGCTGTTTCCGCCCGACGCGCCGGAGCAGGCCGCGGCCAGCATCAGAAGGGCCGAGGCACCGGCAATCGTGAGTTTGCTGCGACTGAGCATCGTAGGTCTGCTTGCCATCGAACGGACACTCCTTGGCTGGTGTTGCGTGGCAGGGGAGGTGAAGCCCAACTCGCCCGGCTGCGCCGATCGCGCAGTTCCGGGCCACCCAGCCCAGCCACCGTAAGCATGACCTACATCACAGGGCAAGGACCGCGCTCACAGCCGTTGCCAATTCGTTAACTAGCGGGATCTTAACGATTCGGCGTAGTAGGCCAGCCCGACACAGCGCGGGCCTCCAGACAGAGCGGGCATCCAGACAGCGCGGGCCTCCAGACAGCGCGGGCCTCCAGACAGCGTGGGCCTCCAGACAGCACTGTTGGTGTTGAACCGTCACGAACTGCGGGCCGTAGCCGTCGGTCGTCAGCATCGTGACGCCGAGCCCGTTCGGGAAGCCGGCGTCGGCCAGCAGCTTCTTCGCACCGGCCGGGTCATACGGGATCGCCTTCTCCGCGTCGCCCGCCGGTATCAAGCTGAACATGATCTGATCCGGGCCAATAGCCAGCTGATTACGGACGATCATCTCCGGGTTGGTCGACAGGATCGTCGGCAGCAGGGTCTCGTTCACGCTTCCGGTCACATCGAGCTCGCCGGTGCGCATCGCGGCGATCGCGGCCGCCGGGTCGGACATGATGACGACCTTGTAGCCATCGAGGTGCGGCTTGCCGGCCACGAAGTAGTTCGGGTTCTTCGTGTAGTCCCGCTCGACCTTGCGGTTCCACGTCGACAGGATGAACGGGCCGGTGCCGATCGCCATCTGGGCCAGATCGAACTGGCCGCTGGTGCCCTCGCACGGGACTTGTGCGGATCCGGGGTGGAAGCTGGTGCCGATTCGTTACCTAACGTGAACCACTGGCTTCATCCAAGGAAACGACGAAGGGACCGGCCACCGGCCGGTCCCTTCGCCATATTTCAGCTCAATGCGCTACTTGCGTGTGGGGGCGGTCTTGTCCAGCCACACATCCACCATGAAGGACCGGGAGTACGCCGGGTGCGTGAAGAGGTTATGCAGCCACGGCTGCTGGACGGTCAGGGCGGAGTACTGAATCCCCATGAACGGGGTCAGGACATGCTCCAGGATGTACTTGTTGATCTCCTGGAGCTTCTCGTTGCGCTTGGTGTCATCCAGGATGCTGCGCTGCTCGTTGATCAGAGCATCGAGCTTGGGGTCGCTGGTGTTGAACCAGTTGCGGGGGCCGCCGGTCACATAGAGCGCCTCCAGCCACTCATCAGCGGTCAGGAAGGCCGTCGAGAGGCCCCAGCCGATGTCGTAGTCCTTGGCGCCGAAGGTCGAGAAGTACGTGGCGTAGTCGAGGATCTTGAGGGTCACATTGACCCCGATCTCCTTGAGGTCCTGCTGGACCCACTGGGCCTGCGTGACGAATTGCGGCCCGTAGCCGTCAGTCGTCAGCATCTCGGCGGTGAGGCCATTCGGGAAGCCGGCCTCGGCGAGCAGCTTCTTCGCCGCCGCCGGGTCGAACGGGATCAGCTTCTCGGCCTCATCGGCGGGCAGGCCGCCGAACAGGGTCGACGGGATTGGCCCGGTGATCTGGAAGTAGTCGCCGTAGAAGGTCTGCCCGAAGGCCTTGCGGTCGAAGGCCATCGAGATCGCCTTGCGAACGCGGTAATCGTCGAACGGCTTCTTGTTGAGGTTGAACATGATCTGGTCCGGGCCGATCGCGATTTGATTGCGCACGATCATCTCCGGGTTGCTGGTCAGCACGGTCGGCAGCAGGGTCTCGCTCACGCTGCCGGTGTAGTCCAGTTCGCCAGTCCGCATAGCCGCGATCGCCGAGGCCGGGTCCGACATGATGACGATCTTGAACCCATCGAGATGGGGCTTGCCGGCGACGAAGTAGGTCGGGTTCTTCACATAGTTGACCTCGACCTTGCGCTTCCATTCGGACAGGATGAATGGGCCGGTCCCGATTGCCGTCTGGGCCAAGTCAAACCCGCCGGAAGTGCCCTCGCAGGGCAGCATCGGCATATAGAAGCTGGCCATCGTCTCATCGAACGCCGCATACGGCACCGTCAGGTTGAACACCGCGGTGTACGGGTCGGTCGTGTCGAGGGACTTCACGATGTCCATCAGGTTCTTCTGAACGCCGGGCAGCGACTTGATTCGATCGATGGTGCACTTGACATCGGCGGAGGTGAATTCCCGGCCGTTGACCGGGGCGATGTTCTGGAACTTAACGCCCTTGCGGAGCTTGAAGGTCCAGGTCAATCCGTCCTTGGACTGCTCGTAGGATTCGGCGAGGTCCGGGTGCACAGCCATGGACCCGTACGGCGTCTTACGGTCGGTCGTGAATTCGACCAGCTTGCTATAGACCGTGCCGGTGACGGTGGCAGGGACCGTGTAGGAGGCGGACTTCATCGGGTCGAGGGTGGGCGCGTCGCCGGCCACATTGACGCGCATGATTCCGCCATCCTCGGCGGGCCCATCTGTCGGCAATGTCCCGTTGACTGTCTCGTCCTGAACCGTGGTGTCCGCTCCACGCTCGCTGTTCCCGCCACTGGCGCCCGAGCAGGCGGCGACGAGCATCAGCGCCGCCGACGCCCCGGCAACCACGACGCGGCTCCGTCTGAAGACTGACTTTCTCAACACTGTGGCTCGCGACGCGGTGCTACTCGACATTGAGCAATGCTCCTTCAGCTGGTGACGCGCGGCGGTGGAGGCGAGCCCGCAATCGACTGACAAGCGCACGCCCATCAGTCACCGCGACCCGGTTATGCAGTGCGCTCAATCGGCAGTCCCAGCGGTGCCGATTGCGGAACCAAACCCAGTCGACGACACAGTCACATGATTTAGATCACATCGCAAGCACCAGTATTGCCCAATTTGCGAACCTGTGAGTCAGCTTTGAGCGATGCGCTATAACACCGCGCAGCTAGTGACGTTCAGTAGCGAATCAATCTGCGGAGCAGCCCGATGCAGCCCGGCGAGGGAGGTTACATAGCATGCGGAGGACTTGGGCTCGCAGTCATCGGGGTCCCGGCGCGGGCAGGGGCCGTGCCTGCACGCCGTCTGGGACCACGATGTGGTCGGCCTTCCGCACCCGGGGCGGGCCTGGCAAGGCAGGCTCTGCAGCGTCCTAGCGTCCGAGCGTCCCGGCCCCATGTTCCACATGCGCACTAGGCGCCATTTCGCGCTGCAGTTGCGGCACTTAGCCCAGCGCGAACGCTGCTTTGAGCGCTGGTAGCGGCTGGCCGGATGAGTCGA
>JAOPVO010000221.1 GCA_025966155.1 Pseudonocardiales bacterium | reverse complement strand
GGCTTTGAGGCCGGGAGCGTCGATGACGTTTCCGTGCTCGGCGACGTAGGCGATGATGACGGCTGCGTCGTCGTCGTTGTAGCCGAGGCTGGCGAGGGCACGCGGGACCTGTGTGTTGACGATCTGCATGCTGCCGCCGCCGACCAACTTCTTGAACTTGACCAGGGCGAGGTCAGGTTCGATGCCGGTGGTGTCGCAGTCCATCATCAGCCCGATGGTGCCGGTGGGCGCCAGCAGCGACGCCTGGGCGTTGCGCCAGCCGTTCTTCTCCCCGATCTTCAGGCAGGCCGCCCACTCCTTGGTCGCCACCTTGAGCACATCGGCATCCAGGGAGTGGATGACGCGCACGGTGTCGTTGGCGGCGGCGTGCTTGCGCATGACGCGGGCGTGGCCCTCGGCATTGCGGGCGAAGCCCTCATACGGGCCGACCACGCCGGCGAGCTCGGCCGAGCGGCGGTAGGCCGCGCCGGTCATGACCGAGGTGATGGCCGCAGCGAGCGCGCGGCCGCCGTCGGAGTCGTACGCCCGGCCCAGGGCCATGAGCAGCGCGCCGAGGTTGGCGTAGCCGATGCCCAGCTGGCGGAACGCGCGGGTGTTCTTGTCGATCAGCTCGGTGGGGAAGTCGGCGAAGGAGATCGAGATGTCCATCGCGGTGATGATGATCTCGACGGACTTGACGAACTTCTGCACATCGAAGGTGTTGTCATCGCGCAGGAAGGTCATCAGGTTCAGCGACGCCAGGTTGCACGAGGTGTTGTCCAGGCTCATGTACTCCGAGCACGGGTTCGACGCGGTGATCCGCCCGGACTCCGGCGTGGTGTGCCAGTCGTTGATCGTGTCGTCGTACTGGATGCCCGGGTCGGCGCACTCCCAGGCCGCCGTCGCGACCTTGCGGAACAGCTCCTTCGCGTCAACGGTCTCGATGACCTCGCCGGAGTGGCGGGCGGTGAGCCCGAAGCCCGTGCCGTCCTCGACCGATCGCATGAAAAGATCCGATACGCGGACGGAGTTATTGGCGTTCTGGTACTGGACCGAGGTGATGTCCGAGCCGCCGAGGTCCATGTCGAAGCCGGCGTTGCGCAGCGCGCGGATCTTGTGCTCCTCGCGCGCCTTGGTCTCGATGAACTCCTCGATGTCGGGGTGGTCGATATCGAGGACGACCATCTTGGCCGCGCGGCGGGTTGCGCCGCCGGACTTGATCGTGCCGGCCGAGGCATCGGCGCCGCGCATGAAGCTGACCGGGCCCGAGGCCTCGCCGCCGGAGGACAGCAGCTCCTTGGAGGAGCGGATGCGGGAGAGGTTGAGGCCCGCGCCGGAGCCTCCCTTGAAGATGAGGCCCTCCTCGCGGTACCAGTTGAGGATCGAGTCCATCGTGTCGTCGACTGCGAGGATGAAGCACGCGCTGACCTGCTGCGGCGCGGAGGTGCCGACGTTGAACCAGACCGGGGAGTTGAACGCGAAGACCTGGTGCAGCAGCATCCAGGTGAGCTCGTGCTCGAAGGACTCGGCGTCGGACGCGGTCCGGAAGTACCCCAGCACCTTGCCCGACTCGGTGTACTTGCTGACCACGCGGTCGATGATCTGGCGCAGGCTCCACTCGCGCTGCGGGGTGCCCACCGCGCCGCGGAAGTACTTGGTGGTGACGATGTTCGCCGCGTTGACCGACCAGCTGGCCGGGAATTCCACGCCGCGCTGCTCGAAGTTGATGGAGCCGTCGCGCCAGTTGGTCATGATGACATCGCGGCGCTCCCACTCGATCTCGTCGTAGGGGTGCACGCCGACGGTGCTGTAGACGCGCTCGACCTTCAGGCCGTTACGCGGGTAGCTGGGCTCGCTCGGGAGCGAATCCGCTGCCCTTTTCTCAACGACCTCGGTCATGTGCGCTGTCCTTCCTCGGACTGATTTCTGCGGCTGGCATTCTGCGTGCGGCGGTGATGCTGGGCGGGCTTGGGCGTTTCAGGTGCTGGATGACTTAGGTGCGCTGCTGGTCGTGCCCGGCCGGTGCGGTGGCTAGATGGCCATGCGCGTCGCGGAGACTGGCGATGGCCTGCTCGAAGTCCTCGATCGAGGAGAAGCTCTGGTACACCGACGCGAAGCGCAGGTACGCGACCTCGTCGAGCTCGCGCAGTGGCCCGAGGATCGCCAGGCCGACCTCGTCGGCGGGGATCTCCGCGGTGCCGGTGGCGCGCACGGCGTCCTCTACCTGCTGGGCGAGCAGGGCGAGCGCATCCTCATCGACCGGGCGGCCCTGGCAGGCGCGACGCACGCCATTGACGACCTTGGCCCGGCTGAACGGCTCCGTGACCCCGGAGCGCTTGATGACCGCAAGCGTCGCCTCCTCGACCGTGGTGAAGCGCCGGCCGCACTCCTGGCAGGAGCGGCGGCGGCGGATCACCTGGCCCTCGTCGACCTCGCGGGAGTCGGTGACGCGGGAGTCGGGGTTTCGGCAATACGGGCAGCGCATATCCGTTCCCCCCAACTGTTGCGAAGCGCACGCCCACGGCAGTGCAGGACCCGGGCCTGTGGACAGGGCTGTGCATTTCCTGTTCATGAGCCGGTGGACAACTGCTCAAGCTGTGGACAAACCACATCTGTGTAACTACTACATCTAGTAGTGGAACCGTAGATCGCGCCGAGGCATTCCGCAAGACGACTCGCACGCGACACGCCGGAGCCGGATCCGATCTGCATGGCGGCGACGCTGCCACGGGGCGCCGACAGTTCCCCGGGGCCGTTACCGTTGCGGGCATGACCTCTCTGCCGCAGAAGCCCGAGATCGACTTTCCCGTCGGCGACCCGCCCACCTATCTGGACATCACCGACATCACCGTCGGCGACGGCGCGGAGGCCACGGTCGGCAGCCAGGTGCACGTGCACTACGTGGGGGTGGCGTTCTCCACCGGGGAGGAGTTCGACGCGTCCTACAACCGCGGGGAGGCGCTCGTCTTCCCGCTCGGGGCCAAGCGCGTCATCGCCGGCTGGGACATGGGCGTGGCCGGCATGAAGGTCGGCGGCCGCCGCAAGCTCGTCATCCCGCCGCACCTGGGCTACGGCGACCGCGGCGCGGGCGCGGCGATCCGCCCGGGCGAGACCCTCATCTTCGTGGTCGACCTCATGGACGTCCGCTAACCCCGAACCGCATCGTTCCAGCGCACACGAGCCCGGCCGCAGCTTCGGCCGGGCTCGGTGCATTCTGAGCAGCGGCTACGGGCTCGCTCAGGCCTTGCCGGAAGGGCCTACCGGCTCGCCCGGTCCCTGCCCGGAACGGCCTACCGGCTCGCCCGGGCCTCGCTCGGCCAGCTCCCGCGCTCGTACTGCGGCGGCCACGCCACCGCGACGCCCAGCTCGTGAGCGGCGCGCTGCGGCCAGGACGGGTCCCGCAGGGCGGCTCGG
>JAOPVO010000218.1 GCA_025966155.1 Pseudonocardiales bacterium | reverse complement strand
GGGCCGTCAGTTCTCGGCGAGGTAGAGCAGCACTGCGCGCACGCGCCGGTGGTAGTCCGGCTCCTCGGTCAGGCCCAGCTTCGCGAAGAGGGAGTTGATGTGCCGCTCGACGGCCCGGACGGTGATGAACAGCTCGGCGGCGATCGAGGTGTTGTTGCCCCCGCGGGCCATGGCCCCGAGGACATCGCGCTCGCGCGCGGACAAGGAGTCCAGCGCCGAGGGGGCGGAGGTGGGGGACCGGGTCGAGGCGTGAATGAGGGACTCGACGATGCGGGGGTCGACGACCGAGCCGCCGCCGGCAACCTCGCGGATGGCGTTGAGCAGCTGGCCGGGCTGGGCCACGCGCTCCTTGAGCAGATACGCCCGGCCGCTGGCGCCGTCCTCGAGAAGGTCCAGCGCGTGCTGGGGATCGTCCCGGCTGGAGAGCACCACAACGCCCACCCCGGGGCGGTCACGGCGAAGTTCGCGGGCTATGCGTATGCCGTCGTCGGCCAGGTCGGGCGGCATGTGGATGTCGGTGACGACAACGTCGGGGGAGTGCTCGGCAATGGCCGCGCGCAGCTCGGCGGCATTGGCGCACACAGCCAGCAGGCTGATCTCGGCGGACGCGGCGAGGATGCCCCGGACGCCCTCGCGGACCAGCAGGTTGTCTTCGGCCATTACTACGGCGATCTGGGTGGTCACGGCAGAGCCTGCTCTCTTGTTGTTGTGCGCACTATGCCAGTGCAGACGCGGGCCCCCCGACCAGAATGGTCCGGGAGCCCGCGGTTCGGCTCAGGTCACATCGGGTCAGATGGAGTCGGTGCGGCGGCGGATCGCGCCGATGCCCATCAGCACGGCGCCGAGGCCGACGGCGAGGCCACCCAGCAGCACGCTGCGCAGCGGGCTGGTGGAGGGGCCGGTCGAGGCGAGCGCGGTGGGAGTGGGTGTCGTGGGCAGGGTCGACAGGATCGATACCTGCGGGACGCTCACGGCGATGCTCTCGCCCTTGTCGTTGCACTTGGCCGCAATCGGCAGGTTCGCCGCATCGCCGGAGTACGCGGCGATCGTCCGATACGTACCGGACACGGTGGGCTGGTACGGCGCCGAGGCGTAGGCCGCGAAGCCGGTCACCGGGACGGTGGAGATGAAGACCGGCGTCGACGAGCAGGTGGCGTCATCCGGGCCGTAGATCGAGAAAGTGATCGTGCCGGTCATGGCGAAGCCCTCGCCGAACTGCAGGGTGTCGATGATGCCCGAGCCGTCGGCCGTGGCCTTCATCTCGGTGGAGAACAGCGGGCGGGCCGGGTCGACGAATGTGGTCTCGTGGAACTCGCCGCAGACTCCGTCAGCCGGCAGGTTGTTGGCGTCCCCGGAGTAGTGGGCAACTGCGCGATAGGCGCCCGGCAGCACCGGGATGTACGCATCGGAGATGATCGGCTCGATGGAGTTGCTCGGGTCGAAGGCCGGCAGGGCGACAGTCTTGGTCGAGACGGAGACCGGTGTCGTGCTGCACGTCGCATCGTTCGGGCCGAAAATCTGGAAGGTGATGGTGCCGGTGACGTCAGTCGCGCTCTCGACAATGGCATAGTCGGCGATGGGGATGCCGACTATTTGGCCGAGGGACAGCTCAGTGACGATCGTCGTCGGGGCGCGGGTGACCAGGACCGATTCGCCCGGGTCGTTGCACATTCCCTGCGCCGAGGCGTAGTTGTTCTTGGTATCTCCGTTATAGGTGGCAATCGAACGGTAAACACCGGCTTTGCCCGGCTCGAATGTTGCCGACTGGGCCGATCCCTGCCCATCCACGATGCTGATGTAGGAGAACACGACGTCGCCCGAGCAGTCGATGTCGTCGGGTCCGTAGAACGAGAAGTTGATGGTGCCGGTCGGACTGCTGCCGTCGTGCAGATAGGCAGTGTCGGAGACCTTGCCACCCAGCACAACGCTGGCGGACATCTGCGAGGTGATCGTCGGCTCGTACAGGGTGACATTCGCCGATTCGTTCGCGTCATTGCATAGCCCACTCACGGCGTGATTCGCGGCATCGCCCAGGTACGAGGCGATGGCCCGGTAGGTGCCTCTGCTCGTCGGCTGCAGCCCGTACGAGGTCGTGCCCCCTGCGAGCACGTTGGTAGTCATGGTCAGTACCGGCGGCAGGGAGCACGTGGCGTCGTTCGGGCCGTAGAACGCGAATGCCATCTCGCCGGTCGGGGCGAATCCGCCGGACAGGTAGGCGGTGTCCTGCAGGATGCCGCCGATCTTGACCGAGGGCGACATTTGCGAGGTCAGCGTCGGCACGCCCTTGCCGATCGTGACGGACTCGCCCGGGTCGTTGCAGAGCCCGGTCTGGGCCTGGTACGTCGCATCGCCGCTGTAGGTCGCAATGGCGCGGTAGGTGCCGGGCCCGACGATGGGGTGGAAGGGCCCGTCGATGTAGCTGGCCGACTGTCCGCTGATCGGCAGCAGGGTGACCGTGTCGACGGCGATCGGCGCCTGGCAAGTCGGGTCATTCGCCCCGTAGAGCGCGAAGTCGACGGTGCCGGTCGGAGCCAGGCCATTCGCTCCGGTGATGTACGCCGAGTCGCGGACCGCCGTCTGGGCAGCGGACTGGCTCATCGCGGTCTCCATGGTGACGGACTGCTTGAACTCAGTCGCCGAGGCCGGCGCGGCGGACCCGAGCACGGGGCCGATGAGGAAGGCGCTGGCGAAGAGGGTGATCGGCAGCACCGCGGCGGCGCCGCGCTTGAGGCCGCGCAGCGGGGAGGGCAGCGGGAGTGAGGGCAGGGGGGACATCGAAGAGCTCCTGAATCGGGAGGGTGCAGTGAGGGACGGGCGGGTGAAGCAGGCGCCGCTAGCCGGCGGTGGTGGCGAGCGGGCGGGCGATGACGGAGCGCAGCGGCCGGATCAGGGCCAGCACCGCCTCGGCCATGTCGACCTCGACGCCCAGGTCCTGCAGGACGCCGCCGACGTGAGCGGCGACGCGGTCGAAGTCGTCGGTGGTGATGTTCAGGTGGGCGTGGGCCTCGCCGAGGTCCCGCCCTACGTGGCTGGCGCCGCGGGCCGCGCCGCCGCCGAGCGCGCCGGTGAGGAACACCCGCATGTGGCTGTTCAAGCGGGCCATGTCCATGTTCTGGAAGAAGCGGGCCGTCTGGGGGTCGGCCAGCAGTCGCACGTAGAGGGCGTCGACGACGGCGGCTACGGCATCGGCGCCGCCGATCGCGGCGAAGAGGGATTGGCGGGCGCGGGGCTGCTCGGGGAGCGGCGCGGCGGTGGTTTCGGTCATGGGGCAACCCTGTCGGGACGCTCGCCTGTGCAGAACTGTGCGGGCCTGTCACCCGGGGGGTGCTGGCACTACATGCGTAGTGAGTGCCTGCCTCGGGGCCGGCGCGCAACTACTTGCTGAGAGGCAAGTATGTATCGACCGGAAATGCCTACCGGCCCGCCCTGTGACGCGGATGATTCCCTCACGTGACTGCCCCATGACCGCGCCCCAGTTCCCGTCCGAGACTCGGCGCCGAGGGGTGTCTGCGCAGCGCGCGGCGGCCGTCGTGTTCGCGATCGGGATGTTCATGAGCATCATGGACAGCCAGATCGTCAACGTGGCCCTGGCGACGCTTGGGCGGCAGTTCGATGCCCACACCAGTGATGTGCAATGGGTCGTCACCGGCTACCTGCTGAGCCTCGCGATCTGCATCCCGGCCTCGGGCTGGATCGGCGATCGGTTCGGCACGAAGCGGACGTACCTCGTCGCAATCGGGATCTTCACTGTCGCGTCGGCGCTGTGCGCGCTGTCGACGTCCCTGGTCGAGTTGGTGATCATGCGGCTGCTGCAGGGCCTGGGTGGCGGGATGATGGCGCCGATCGGCACCGCGGTGCTCTACCGGGCCTACGCGCCGGCCGAGCGGGTCAAGGTGGCGCGATCGATCAGCCGGGTGACTGTGCTGGCGCCCTCGACCGCGCCGATCATCGGCGGCCTCCTGGTCTCGAAGCTGTCGTGGCACTGGATCTTCCTGGTGAACATCCCGGTGGGGATCTTCCTGCTGGTCTTCGCCGGGCTGTACCTCCCGGAGTACCGCTCGGGCGAGCAGGGCTCGTTCGACGGCATCGGCGCACTGCTCGGCGGCGGGGGATTGTCGGCGGTGCTGTTCGCGCTCAGCAGCGGCCCGAACGACGGCTGGCTGTCGCCCACGGTGCTCCTGACCGGGATCCTGGGCGCGGCGGCACTTGGGGTATTCATCCGCCGCGAGCTCGGCCTGCGGTTCCCGGTGCTGCGCATCCGGCTGCTCGCCGACCGGATGTTCCGGCGGGCCTGCGGCATCGTGAGCCTGGCGACGACCGTGTTCTTCGGCAGCCTGGTATTCACCGCGCTCTACCTGCAGCAGGCCCGTGGTTTCTCGGCTATCCAATCCGGGCTGACCACCTTCCCGACCGCCATCGGCATCGGCATCTCCTCGCAGGTCGTGTCGCGCCTGTATCCCCGTATCGGGCCGCGCCGGCTGATGATCGGGGGCTTCGCCGGGATGGCGGTGATGACCGCGGCGCTGTCATCGCTCGGCTCGTCGACCAGCCTCTGGGAGGTGCGCGGCCTGATGTTCCTGCTCGGGCTGTCGATGCCCTACGTGATGATGCCGACCCAGGCCTCGGCCTTCGCGCGGATCAGCCACGCCGATACCGGCCACGCGTCGGCGATCTTCACCACCGTCCAGCGGTCGGCGTCGGCGATCGCGATCGCGATCTTCGCCACGGTGCTGGCCGGCGCCGGCGGGGGCGGCATCGAGCCCCCGGCATCGAGCTTCCGCGCGGTGTACCTGGTCGGCGCCATCGTCGCGATCGCCGGCATCGCGCTGGCCTGGGGCGTCCACGACTCCGACGCAGCGGCCACGATGACCAAGAACCGCAAGATGGCGCCAAAGGAGGAGGCCCCCGCTACCGTGTCGACATGACGTATTGGTCGGCCCTCAATCCCAAGCCCGACGTCCTCGGGCGCGGGTTCGAGTCGGTCACGCTGCAGCTGCCCGACGACGACCAGGGCCAGGTGGTGGCCACCCTCGTGCGCCGACCCGCCAAGTCGTACACAACCGGGCCATCGCGGCGCGCGGTGCTGTACGTCCACGGCTACAACGACTACTTCTTCCAGGCGCATCTCGCGCACTACTTCGCCGACTCGGGCATCGACTTCTATGCGTTGGACCTGCGCAAATCGGGCCGGTCGCTGCGGGCGGGCCAGACGCCGCACTTCATGCGCGATATAGCCGAGTACGTGCCCGAGCTCGATGCGGCACTGGCCATCATCGCCGCCGATGGGCACAGCTCGGTGCTGATCAATGCGCACTCGACCGGTGCGCTGGTCATCGCCGGCTGGCTCGCCGATGCGTCCGCCGCGACCCGGTCGCTGATCAAGGGCGTCATCCTCAACAGCCCGTTCCTGGACCTCAGCCCCGAGGGCATCGTGAAGGACGCGGGCGCCCGCTCGATGGGCCCGCTGGCCGCCACCCGGCCCTACGCGATCATCCAAGGCGCGGGCCTGGATCTGTATGGGCGCAGCGTGCATCGGGACTACCACGGCGAGTGGGCCTTTGATCTCGACTGGAAGTCCCTGGCCGGCCGGCCGGTGCGGGCGGGGTGGCTCGCGGCGATTCGCCGCGCCCAGTTGCGCGTGCACGCCGGTGTCGACCTCGGCGCCCCGGTCCTGGTCCTGACGTCGGACCGCAGCGTCCGCAGCAAGGAGTGGACCGAGGAACTGCGCTCGGCCGACGCGGTGCTGGACGTCGAGCGGATCACCCGTTGGTCGTATCGGCTGGGCCGCCACGTCACCGCGGTGCGGCTGCAGGGCGCGATGCACGACGTCGTGCTCTCGGCCGGCCCCGTGCGCGGCCAGGCCCTCGACGAGATGACGCGCTGGATAGCCGCCTACGTATAGATAGGTGCTCCATCTGGTTGTTGTCCCGGGCCTAGGGTCCTAGTCTCGTGTGATGTCTATCTCGCAGCAATCGGAGATCCGCGGCCCGCTTCGCAATCCGCGCAATGCCTATAAGAATGCGCCCAACAGCATTCACAATGACGAGGTCGCGCAGAGGGTCGGGATGCGGGCCGGGACCATTGCCGGTTCTGTGCACATGGATCAATTCCCGCCGACTCTGGTGGATCTGTTCGGCAATGCCTGGTTCGAGACCGGATCCCTCTCGCTGACGTTCGTCAACGCCACCAAGGAGGACGAGGCGGTCCAGGTCATCGCCGCGGCGCCCCCGCGCGGCGCCGATGCTCAGGTCGATGTCCGCGTCGAGCGCGAGGACGGCCTGCTGGTGGCCGAGGGCACCGCCTCGGTGGGCGACCCGGGCGAGCCGAGCCACCTGTCCCGTATCGACCTGCGGGCCACGGACCCCTCGGAGCTGCGCATGCACAGCAGCCGGGCGGTCGGCAGCACGATCGTCGATCTGACGACCCGGGTCGATCCCGAGCAGGCCCGTCAGCGGCTCGCCGATGGCCTGCTGACCGAGCCGCTCGAGTGGTACGCCGAGGCCTCGCCGTGGGGCGGCCCGATCGCCAGCCCGGCGCAGATCGTGCAGCTGCTCTGGCGCGACACCACGAAGGAGCTGACCACCTACACCGGCGGGGCGGTCGGGCTGTTCGGGTCGATCGAGGTCCGGCACCTGCACGGCCCGGTCATGGTCGGCGAGGACTACCGCGTCGTCAGCACGGTTGTCGCCGTCGGCCAGAGCCCCCGCACCGAGTACGTCTGGTTCGACAGCGTCGCCAGCGATGCCGCCGGTGTCGAGGTGGCGATGATGCGCATGCAGCTGCGGTGGATGAAGACGTCCTCGAGCCTGTACTGAAACGCGCGCCGTTCTGTGCCGGGGGCTAGATGTCGGCGAGGCGCGATGCCGACGGGCGGAGGTAGACCGCCCAGGTGAGGCCCATGCACAGCACATAGAACGCTATGAAGACCACGTACGCGGCATCGCCGGTGGAGTTGGCCAGGAACGACTGGCGGAAGGCGATGTTGACCAGCACGCCCCCGAAGGCCCCGATCGCCCCGGCGATGCCGATCACCGCATTCGCCATCCGCCGGGACTCGTGCTCGACGGATTGCGGATCGGTGCCGGCGGCGACCTGCGCGCGACCCAGGCTCCGGAATACCGCCGGGATCATCTTGTAGATCGAGCCGTTCCCGATGCCGGACAGGACGAAGAGCGCGAGGAAGCCGACGTAGAACAGGCCCAGCGACTGCTGCCTGGAGGCGATGAGCACGACGGAGCCCGCGATGGCCATCCCGGCGAAATTCCACGCGGTGGTGCGGGCCCCGCCGAGCCGGTCGGCGAGCATGCCCCCGACCGGGCGGATCAGCGATCCGATAAGCGGTCCGAGGAAGGTCAGGTAGGCGATCTTCACCGGGTCGATCCGGCCGTTGGTCATGAAGTCGGCGCCGAACTGGTTCTGCAGGACCTGGCCGAACGCGAAGCCGAACCCGATGAACGATCCGAAGGTGCCGATGTAGAGCACCGAGATGATCCAGGTGTGCCGCTCGCGGCAGGCGTCGCGCATCGCGTGCTTCTCATTGCGGACGTGGGAGATGTTGTCCATGAACAGCGCGGCCGAGACCGCGGCCACCACAATCAGCGGGATGTACAGCGCCACGATCAGGCGCGGGTGCTCCTTGCCGGCGGTGGCTAGGACCGCGAGCCCGATCAGCTGCACTGCTGCGACGCCGATATTGCCGCCGCCGGCGTTCAGCCCCAGCGCGGTGCCCTTGAGCCGTTGGGGATAGAAGGAGTTGATGTTGGCCATAGAGGAGGCGAAGTTTCCGCCGCCCACCGCGGCCAGCGCGGCCATCAGCAGCAGGGTGTTGAACGACGCACCGGGCTTGAAGGCCACCGCCGCGGCGATCGTGGGGATCAGCAGCAGCGCGGCGCTGACGATCGTCCAGTTCCGCCCGCCGAACTTCGCTACGGCGAAGGTGTACGGCAATCGCAGCCCGGCCCCGAGGGCGGTCGGGATCGCCGTCAGCAGGAACTTCTGCGCGGCCGCGGTCTTCAGGTCGGTGCTGATGCCGTACTCCGGCGTCAGGAACAGGACGAAGACCGACCACATGCTCCAGATCGAGAAGCCGATGTGCTCGGACAGGATCGACACGATCAGGTTCCGGCGGGCGGTTCTCGAGCCTGTCCGCTTCCAGAAGCCCTCGTCCTCGGGCCGCCAGTCATCGATCCAATGCGGGCGCGAATCGGGCGCGGGCGGTGCGGCGACGTGAGGTGCGTCATCGATGATGGTCATAGCATGCAACCTATGAGCGGGCGATTGCCGAGGCGTTCACTCCTCGCAACAGCTGCGCAACGTTTCCCTCACGGGGCCGCGAGCGACTGAGTGAGAACACGCTCAGAGCGATGACCCGGCGGCCTGGATGACGATGACCGCCGGATTGGCGAGGCCGCCGTCCTGCACCGCGGCCGCGATCTTGCCCAGCGGGGCCTGGATCGTCTGCTGCGTCGGCAGGCTCACATCGGCTATGCACCGGGCGTCGGTATCGGCGGGCAGGCCCTCGGCGATGAGCCGCTCGGCTATCGCCGCCAGGTTCCGCATTCCCATCAGCACGACGATGGTGGTGCGGGTGCGCGCGATCGCGGCCCAGTCGAGGCGATTGCGCGGGTCCTCGGGGTCCAGGTGACCGGAGACGACGGTGAACCCCAGCGCCCCGCCGGTTGCGGTGAGCGGCACGCCGGCCAGTGCCGGTCCCGCGACCGAGCTGGTGATCCCGGGCACGACCTCGACCGGGACACCGGCGTCGATGCAGGACTGCATCTCCTCGGCGCCGTGGGCGAAGACGAACGGATCGCCGCCCTTGAGCCGCACGACAACCTTGCCCGCACGGGCCCGGGCCACCATCGTCTCGGCGATCTCGTCGTAGGTGAGCAGGCGGCGCCCCGGCGAGCGGGACGCATCGATGATCTCGACCTCGGGCCGCAGCCGGTCGAGCAGACTGACCGGCCCGAGGCGGTCGGCGATCACCACATCAGCCGCCATCAGGCGATCGAGGCCGCGCACGGTGATCAGGTCGGGGTCGCCGGGACCACCGCCGACCAGGATGACCCGTCCGGTGACAGCAGTCCGGCCGGGCTCGCTCAGTATCGCCATTGCTGGTCCCCCTCGAGCATCCGCTCCGGCTCATAGGCCAGGCGATAGCCGCGCTTCACCACGGTGAGGATGATGCGGGGGTCGCCGAGCGCCGTCCGCAGACGGCCGATCGCCACTTCCACAGCATGCTCATCACCGCCCTCGCCGGGTGTGACATTGAGCAGGTCGCGCCGGGACACGATGTGGCCGGGGGTGACGATGAGGGCCCGCAGCAGGGCCATGCTCGAGGTGCTCAGCGGGATCAGCTGGCCGTCGACGACCGCGGCCTGGCCGCGCACATCCATCAAGTGGCCGGCCACCGGGAGGACCCGCCCCACCCGCCGCGGCACCTCGTTGACGATCTCGCGGACGAGCGCACCGAGACGGCTGCGCACGGGCTGGATGACCGGGATCCGCTCGCGCAGCAGCGGGCTGGCCGTCACGGGCCCGACGCAGGCGGCGACGACCGGCCCGCGCAGGGCCTCGCGGACGACATGGCCGAGCCCCAGGTGCTCCGCGGCCTGCAGATAGCTGACCACCGCCGGGGCGCTGGTGAAGGCGACGCAGTCGACGGCCCCGGCCGCGGTCGCCTCGATCAGGCGGTTCAGGGGGCCCGGGTCCTCGGGCGGCACCCAGCGGTACACGGGCACCTCGATGACGTCGGCCCCGGCGGCCCGCAGCGTCTCGACGACGTCGGGCAGCGGCTCGCCATGCAGCTGGACGGCGATCCGCCGGCCCTGGAGGTCGTAGTTCTCGACGAGGTGCTCGAGCACCTCGCTCGAGGATTCCGACTCCGGGGACCAGGCCTCGCGCAGGCCGGATGCGCGGATGGCGCCCTTGGCCTTGGGGCCCCGGGCGATGATGGTTGCGCCGCTCAGCTGCTCGGTCAGCTTCTCGAGCATGCCCCAGCTGTCCGCGGCCTCGATCCAGCCGCGGTAGCCGATGCCTGTGGTGGCGACCACGAAGTCCAGTGGCCCGGAGAGGCAGCCGTTGGTGGCGGCGCGCAGCTCGGTGTCGTCGGCGAGCGGCACGATGCGGATCGCCGGCGCGTACACGATCCTGGCGCCGCGCCGCTCGAGGGCGGCGCCGAACTCCTCCCGCCGGCGCGCGGCGGTGATGCCCACGGTGTAGCCGGCCAGAGGCTCGACCGCCTCGGTCGTCTGGGTCACGCGGCGAGCACCTGGACGACGCCGTCGCTCAGCCGCACCGGGTAGGTCGTCACGGCGACACCGGCATCGTCGAGGCAGGCGCCTGTCGCGAGGTTGAAGACCTGCTTGTGCAAGGGGGATGCCACGGTAGGAACGTCGTTGCGGGTGCCGACAATCCCGCGGGACAATACATAGGCGCCTGTGAATGGATCCTGATTGCTGATGGCGAACACCGACCCGTCGAATGTGCGGAACAGCGCGATCTGGAGGGAGCCTACCAAGGCCGCGCACCCCCGCTCGGGCGTCAGGTCCGCATAGGCGCATATGGGTTGCCAATCCGCCGACCGAATCGCCTCGAGCGGGGCATGGATCGTCGTGGTCATGCGAGCACCTCCAGTGCCTTCCCGCGACCCAGCAGGGGAAGCACCGGGCGCGGCTGGTTGCGCTCGGACACGAACGCGATGCTCGGGTCCGGTGCCCCGGGGGCGTTCACGAACGACACGAACCGCCGCAGCCGCTCCGGGTCGTCGAGCACCGCGGCCCACTCGTCCTCGTACCGCTCCACATGCGTGGCCATCGCCGCATCCAGCTCGGCGGCGATACCGAGGGAATCGTCGACCAGCACGGACGTCAGGTACTGGAGGCCGTCCGTGCCGTCTCGCGACAGCGACTCGACCCAGACCGAGGTGCGCTGAAGCCGGTCCGCCGTGCGGATGTAGAACATGATGAACCGGTCGATCGTGCGGATCAGCGTGGCGGTGTCGATGTCCTTCATCAGCAGATCGGCGTGCCGCGGGCGGAACCCGCCGTTTCCGCCGACGTACAGGTTCCAGCCGTTCTCGGTGGCGATGACGCCGATGTCCTTGCTCTGCGCCTCCGCGCATTCCCGTGCGCACCCCGATACGCCGGCCTTGATCTTGTGCGGCGAGCGGATCCCGCGGTACCGCAGCTCCAGTTCGATAGCCAGCGATACGGAGTCCTGCACGCCGTAGCGGCACCACGTCGAGCCGACGCATGACTTAACCGTCCGCAGGGCCTTGCCGTACGCGTGGCCGGACTCGAAGCCGGCGTCTACGAGCCGGCGCCAGATGGCCGGCAGCGGCTCAACCCGGGCGCCGAAGAGGTCGATGCGCTGGCCGCCGGTGATCTTCGTATACAGCTGGAAGTCCCGCGCGACCTCGCCCAGGACGATCAGCTTCTCCGGCGTCACCTCGCCCCCGGCGATGCGCGGCACGACCGAGTACGTGCCATTGCGCTGGATGTTGGCCAGGAAATGGTCGTTGGTGTCCTGGAGCGCGGACTGCTCGCCGTCCAGGATGTGCCCGAGGTCGAGGCTGGCGAGGATCGAGGCCACCACCGGCTTGCAGATATCGCAGCCGCGCCCGTGGCCATGGACGCTGATCAGCTCGGTGAAGGTGGCGATCCGGTCGCGCCGCACGATGTCGAAGAGCTCGGCGCGGGTCTGCGCGAAGTGCTCGCAGAGCGCCGTGCTCTGCGCGACGCCGCTCTCGGCCAGCAGCGTCTTGAGCAGCGGGACGCAGGATCCGCAGCCGGTGCCCGCCTTGGTGCAGGCCTTGATGCCGGGCACGTCGGTGAGCCCGTGCTCGGCGATCGCCCCGCAGATCGAGGCCTTGGTCAGCCCGTGGCACGCGCAGACCTGGGCGTCGGGCGGCAGCGACATCGACGGCATCCCGCCGCTCGGGGCGATCATCGCGACCGGGTCGCCCGGCAGCGGGCGTCCGACCAGCGGGCGCAGGATCGCGTACTTCGAGGCATCGCCGACCAGCACGCCCCCGAGCAGGATCTTCGCGTCGTCGGACACCACCAGCTTGGCGTAGGTGCGATCCACCGGGTTGCTCAGGGTCACCTCGAGCGCGCCCTCGGTCTGGGCCAGCGCATCGCCGAAGCTGGCGACGTCCACCCCCATCAGCTTGAGCTTGGTCGAGGTGTCGGCGGGGGTGAAGCTGGCGGTGCCGCCCAGGAGCCGATCGGCGAGGACCTCGGCCATCGCGTAGCCCGGGGCGACCAGCCCGTAGACCCGCTCCCCGATGCACGCGCACTCGCCGATGGCGAAGATCGCGGGATCGCTGGTGGCGCATCCGTCGTCGACGGCGATGCCGCCGCGGGCGCCGAGTGCCAGCCCGGCGTCCCGGGCGAGGCCGTCCTGCGGGCGGATGCCGGCGGAGAACACCACGAGGTCGAGGTCGAGCTCGGTGCCGTCGGCCAGGGTGGCCAGCATGCGCCGGCTGTCCCTGGCCTGGCCGTGCTCGATCCGGGCGACGGAGGTGCCGAGGTGGACGGTGACGTCCAGCGCCTCGATCATGTCCCGGAGCAGGGCCCCGCCGCCCTCGTCCACCTGCAGCGGCATCAGTCGCGGCGCGAGCTCGACGACGTGCGGCGACATCCCCAGCAGCCGGAGCGCCCGGGCGGCCTCCAGCCCGAGCAGCCCGCCGCCGATGACCAGGCCCGAGCGGCGGCCCCGCGTTGTGGCCGCGGCGTGCTCCGCCGCCGCGCGGATCGCATCGAGGTCATCCAGCGTCCGGTACACGAAGCATCCCGGCAGGTCGCGGCCCGGCACCGGCGGCACGAAGGGATAGGACCCCGTGGCGAGGACGAGGGCGTCGTAGTCCAGCGTCCGGCCCGTGGTTGTCAGGACCGAGTGCCCCGCGCGGTCGATGCTCGCGGCGGACTCGCCCAGGTGCAGCACGCAGGTGTCGTCGCTGTAGCAGCCGTCGGCGACCAGATCGAGGGAGGCGGCATCGGCTCCATCGAAGTAGGACGAGAGCGCCACCCGGTCGTAGGCCCGGCGCGGCTCCTCCGACAGCACGGTGATCGTCCACGCGCGGTCGGCGTCACGGGCGCGCAGCGCCTCGACGAAGCGCTGGCCCACCATGCCGTTGCCGACGACAACCAGGCGCTTGGGCGGATTCGGCAGGTGCGGCGTCATGGCCACCACCGTCACCGGGCCGGGTTATCGGCTTCGGTCGCGGCGGTTACGTCCTGGGAACATTCACCTCTCCGGGCCCGGGCCCGGGCTGTGCGTTCGCCGCATCTCACACCCCGCGCCAGCCGCGTGTGCGCAGAATCTTTCGTGGCCGCAACAGCAGCGCTGCGGGCGCGACATGTGCGCTGGCCACGGTGGGCGCGTGCCCTCGACTGCCGACAGGACCTCCCTGCGCCTGCTGACGACGGTGGCGTCGGTGTGCTCGTACTGCGGCGTCGGGTGCGGCATCTCGATGGACGTTGCTGAGGACCCCGACGGCCGCCGCCGGGTGGTCAAGGTCGTGGGCGACAAGCGGCATCCCGCCAACCGCGGCCGGCTCTGCACCAAGGGCGCCACCACCGCCGAGATGCTCGCCGCGCCGGGGCGGCTGTCGACGGCGCTGGTGCGCGGGGATCGGGGCGAGCAGGCTGTGCCCACGGACGTCGATGCGGCGATCGACCTGACCGCGCGCCGGCTGCGGGCGATCATCGACGAGCACGGGCCCGACGCGGTGGCGCTGTACGTCTCCGGCCAGATGACGATCGAGGCGCAGTACCTGGCGAATAAGCTGGCTAAGGGCTACATGGGCACCAACCAGATCGAGTCGAACTCCCGGCTCTGCATGGCCAGCGCCGGCAGCGGCTACAAGCTCTCGCTCGGGTCCGATGGGCCGCCGGGCTCCTATGACGATTTCGAGCACGCCGACGTGTTCTTCGTGATCGGCGCGAATATGGCCGACTGCCATCCGATCCTCTTCCTGCGCATGATGGATCGCGTCAAGGCCGGCGCGCGGCTCATCGTCGTGGACCCGCGCCGGACGGCGACGGCGGATAAGGCCGACCTGTTCCTCCAGGTTCGCCCGGGCACGGACCTCGCGCTGCTGAATGGTCTGCTCCACCTGCTCGTGGCCAATGGGCACGTCGACCAGGGCTTCATCGACGAGCACACCGACGGCTGGCCCGCGATGATCGACTTCCTGGCCGACTATCCGCCCGAGGCCGTCGAGCGGATCACCGGGATCCCGGCCGACGATGTGCGCCAGGCCGCGCGGTGGATCGGGGAGTCCGGCAACTGGATGAGCTGCTGGACGATGGGGCTGAACCAGAGCACCCACGGGACGTGGAACACCAACGCGCTCTGCAACCTGCACCTCGCCACTGGCGCGATCTGCCGGCCCGGCAGCGGCCCGTTCTCCCTGACCGGCCAGCCCAATGCCATGGGCGGACGGGAGATGGGCTACATGGGCCCGGGCCTGCCGGGGCAGCGCTCGGTCGCCAGTGCGCCGGACCGCGCCTTCATCGAGGACCTTTGGTCGCTGGATCCTGGCACGCTGCGGGCCGATGCCGGCTCGGGGACGGTCGACATGTTCCAGCGCATGGCCGACGGCGCGATCAAGGCGTGCTGGATCATCTGCACCAACCCGGTGGCGTCGATGGCCAACCGCCGCACTGTCATAGCCGGCTTAGAGCGTGCGGAGCTGGTGATCACCCAGGACGTGTTCGCCGATACAGAGACCAACGCGTACGCCGATGTGGTGCTGCCGGGCGCGATGTGGGCCGAGTCCGACGGCGTCATGGTCAACTCCGAGCGCACCCTGACGCTGCTGTCGCCGGCGGCCGACCCGCCCGGCCAGGCGCTCCCGGACTGGCAGATCATCGCGCGGGTGGCCTGCGCAATGGGGTATGCCGATGGCTTCTCCTACGCCAGTGCCGAGGAGGTGTTCAACGAGCTGGTCGGCGCGGCGAACCCCGCCACCGGGTGGGACATGCGCGGCGCCAGCTACGAACGGCTTCGGGAGTCGACCGTGCAGTGGCCCGCGCCGCCCGGCCGGGAGGAGACCCGGAACCCGATCCGCTACCTCAATGACGGCTCGGCGCAGCCGCTGCTCACCCGCGAGGACGGCACCGTCCCTCGGCTGCGGTTCGCCACGGCGAATGGAAGGGCCGTGTTCTTCCCCCGTCCGCACATGCCGGCGGCCGAGCTGCCGGACGATGCCTACCCCTTCGTCCTGACCACGGGGCGGGTCCAGCACCAGTGGCACACGCTCACCAAGACCGGGAAGGTCGCCGCACTGAACCGGCTGAATCCCGGGCCGTTCCTGGAGATCCATCCCGCCGACGCCCAGCGACTGGCCGTGGTGCCGGGCGACCTGGTCGAGGTGGCGTCGCGCCGGGGCCGAGCCGTGCTGCCGGCGGCGGTGACCGATCGCGTGCAGGAGGGCATGTGCTTCGCGCCCTTCCACTGGAACGACATATTCGGGGAGTACCTGGCGATCAACGCGGTCACCAACGACGCCGTCGACCCGATCTCATTCCAGCCCGAGTTCAAGGCGTGCGCGGTGACCCTCACGCGGGTGTCCGCCGGTATCGCGGCGACGGCCGCGACACGACCTCCGGAGACTCAGGGCGCTCGAACCGAGCCTGCTATGGATACACTGGCACCCGCTCCCGCTGCCGCTGTATCGGGGCCGCTGGCGTTGCTGGCCGAGGCCCTCGGCCTGAGCGCCGTGCGGGCGCCGGCATTGAACGACCTCCAGCGGCACTACCTCGCCGGCTACTTCCAGACGCTGGCCACGGTCCCGGGCGGGGGGGCGCCGGGCCTGCCGGCTGCCGCGCCGTTCGATCCGCTCGATGCCGCGTGGCTCGATGGCGCCTTCGCCGCGTCGATGCCCTATCCGGCTCGACCGGCCGCCACGGCGTCGCCGGTCGCGGCGGGACAGCGGACGGTGCTGGTGCTCTGGGCATCGCAAACCGGCACCGCCCAGGTGTTCGCCGAGGCCGCGGTCGCCCGCTTGAACGACCAGGGGCGCACCGTCACGGCGCATCCTATGGTCGACTATGTATCGCGTCCGCTGCCGGCGGGGGTCGACCTTGTGCTCATCACAAGCACCTTCGGCGACGGCGAGGCGCCGGACAACGGCGCGGGCCTCCTGGAGTCGCTCAGCGAGTCCACTGTGCCCAGCGACGTGCGCTATGCCGTCCTGGCCTTCGGCGACTCCAGCTACAGCGACTTCTGCGGGCATGGCCGTCGACTCGATGAGCGACTGGCCGCGCTGGGCGCCCACCGCCTGCTGCCGCGCACCGACTGCGATGCCGAGGATCACCCCGCCGCGGGGGAGTGGCTCGCATCGCTCGGCGAGGTTCTCGCGGACGGCGCCAGTGCTGCCAGTTCGGCCAGCCCCGCCAGTCCCGCGAGTCCCGCCACTGCGGCTATCGCGGCGGACGCGCCGCCCGGGCTGGATCTGCGCCCGGCGCGACTGGCCGCGAGCCGCCTGCTGTCCGGTGCGGGCTCGGGCAAGGAGGTTCGCGAGTTCATCGTCGATGTCGCGGGCTCCGGGCTGGCCCACGGCCCCGGCGACGTGCTGGTGATAGAGCCGGTGAATGCCGAGTCGCTGGTCGACGAATGGCTGGCGGTCCTGGGGGCCGACCCCGCGACGGCGGTGTGCGTGAGCGGCGCGCGCGAGCCGATCGCCTTCGCCGACGCACTCCGCACCCGTCTGGAGATCGCGACGCCGTCGACGGCGCTGCTGCGATTCGTCGCCGAGCGCTCCGGGGATCGGCAGCTCTCGCGCATGCTGCACGCCACCGGGGACATCGAATTGGAGAAGTGGCTGTTCGGCCGTCAGGCGATCGATGTGGTCGCCGGTTGCCCGATCGTGGCCACGCCGCAGGAATGGGTCGATGTCCTGCGGCCGTTGGCGCGCCGCCGCTACTCCATAGCGTCGAGCCCGCTGGCCGATCCGAGCCGGCTCAGAATCGTCGTATCCATCGTCTCCTATGATGGCCCCAGCGGCGTCCTGCGCCAAGGCGTGTGCTCCGCTCACCTCACCGGTGCCGAGGTCGGCGCCGAGCTGCGCGTGGCCATCACGTCCACCCCGCGCTTCCGGCCGCCGGAGGACCCGTCGGCGGCCATGATCATGATCGGGCCGGGCACCGGCATCGCCCCGTTCCTGGGCTTCCTGGAGCATCGCCGCGCGCAAGGGGCAACCGGCCGGAGCTGGCTGTTCTTCGGGGAGCAGCACGAGGGCAGCGACCATTACTACCGCGAGGAGCTCGGGTCGTTCATCGAGACCGGTGCGCTGACGCGGCTCGACACCGCGTTCTCGCGGGATCAGCGGGCGAAGATCTATGTGCAGGACCGGATGGCGCAGCACGGCAAGGAGCTGTGGGGGTGGCTCGAGGCGGGCGCGTACCTCTACGTCTGCGGCGATGCCAAGCGGATGGCCAGCGACGTCGACCGCGCGCTACGGGAGATCGTGGCCCGCCATGGCGGCCTCAACGCGCCCGAGGCCGATGCCTACGTCAAGCGGCTGAGCACAGCCGGGCGGTACGTCCGCGACATCTACTAGGGCCGATGCCTCAGCGCGGCCACTCCAGGCACTGCTGGCGCTCGATCGATTCATTGAACCGCCGGAGGGAATCCACCAGCTGGGCCGTTTCCTTGGCGCTCCAGCCCTCGACGATGGAGGCGACGCCGGCCAGGCGGTCATCGCGATCGGCGTGCAGCAGCGCCAAGCCGTGGGCCGTCGGCCGGTAGCGGCGGGCGATCGTGTCGTCGCGCGACGGGATGCGCTCGGCGAGGCCTTGCCGAAGCAGCGATGCGCACTGGCGGTTCACCGTCGAGACATCGAGGCGCAGCGCATCGGCGAGCTCCTTGAGGGTGAGCTCGCCGCTCAGCTCCAGCCGGGTGAGCAGCAGGTAGGCCGACCGTTCCAGCCGCGGCGCGACGGCATCGGCCGCGACCAGCGCGGAGTGCCGCCCGAGCAGCAGCAGCTCCCGCTCGAGAGAATCGATCTGGGCCTGCGCCATTGCCTGATCGTAGCGGCAATGTGCACGATACACAGCGTGTGTAGGGTGCCCAGCATGTCCTCCGGCCTGACCTCCCGGGATGCGGCGCTGCCCAGTCCAAGCGAAGGCACGGCCGATCCCCGGACCGCGCGGGCCGATCACGGCGACGGGCACGGCCATCCGCGCCGGACCAAGGCGATCGTGGCGGTGCTCGCGGTCACCGGTGTGCTCAGTGCGCTGATGCAGACCATCGTCGTCCCGCTGCTCGGCGAGCTGCCGCAATTGCTGAGCACGGACGCCAGCAACACCTCCTGGGTGGTGACCTCGACCCTGCTGGCGGCCGCGGTGACCACGCCCATCAGCGGCCGACTGGCCGACATCCATGGCAAGCGCCGTGTACTGCTGGCCTGCATCGCGCTGCTCATCCTGGGCTCGATCCTCTGCGCGCTGACCTCGAGCTTCATCGTGGTGGTGATCGGGCGGACGCTTCAGGGCGCGGCCACGAGCGTGATCCCGCTGGGGATCAGCATCCTGCGCGACGAATTGCCGCCCGAGCGCGTTGGCAGCGCCATCGCGCTGATCAGCGCGACGCTGGGCATCGGCGGGTCCGTCGGCCTGGTCGTGTCCGCAGTGGTCGCACAGAACTACGACTGGCACCTGCTGTTCTGGGGCTCGGCCGTGATCGGCGCAATTGCCATGGCGCTGGTGCTGCTGGTCGTCCCGGAGTCGACGCTGCGGACGCCGGCGCGATTCGATGTGCCGGGGGCGATCGGACTCTCGGCGGGATTGATCTGCCTGCTCCTGCCGCTGACCAAGGGCGCGGTGTGGGGCTGGACCAGCCCGGCGGTCATCGTGCTGCTCACGGCGTCGGCGATCACGCTCGGGCTGTGGGCGTGGTTCGAGATCCGCACCGTCGACCCGGTGGTCGACCTTCGGGTGTCGGCCGGGCGGGCCGTGCTGCTCACCAATATCGCCTCGATCATGACCGGGTTCGCCATGTACGGCATCAACCTCGCGCTGCCGCAGTTGCTCCAGACCCCGGCGTCCACCGGCTACGGGCTCGGGCAGTCCATGGTCGTGACGGGCCTGTGCCTGGCGCCCGGTGGCCTGATGATGCTGCTGGTGTCGCCGCTGTCGGCGAAGCTCAGTGCTCTGCGCGGGCCCAGGGTCACGCTGATCTGCGGACTGCTCGTCATCGCATTGGGCTACACCATCGCGTTCTTCGCGATGTCCGAGGTGTGGCACCTGATCCTGGTGTCGGCCGTGACGTCATGCGGCATCGCGCTGGCGTTCGGGGCGATGCCCGCCCTCATCATGGGATCCGTCGACGCCCATGAGACCGGCGCGGCGAATGGCCTGAACGCGCTGATGCGGTCGCTGGGGAGCTCGTTGTCCAGCGCCGTCGTCGCGTCCATCCTCGCCAATGTCGTGATTATGCATAGTGGGCTCACCCTTCCGGCGGAGGCGGCCTACCGATGGGTGTTCGGGATCGGCATCGCCGCGGCCCTGATCGCAGCCGCTCTGGCCTCAGCCATCCCGTCCCAGGCGAGGCAGCCGAAGGTCTGAGCTCCCGGCGGCTCTGCTGACGGCAGAACCCCTTGTCCGAGGGCGGCGCCAGCTCCCACTCTGGGGGCAGGCGTCACCCCGACGTCGCAGGAGGGGAGCGGACCCAGATGCGGACCACATTGGAACGGGCCATCGGAGGCGGCGGCGGCCTCGACGATCACCTGGCGTCCCGCCTGCTGGAGCAGCGCATCATCGTGCTCGGCACCGAGGTCGATGACGCCATCGCCAACCGGCTGTGCGCGCAACTGCTGCTGCTATCGGCCGAGAATCCGCGCACCGACATCAGCCTCTACATCAATTCACCCGGCGGCTCGGTCAGCGCGGGGCTAGCCATCTACGACACGATGCGGCTGATCCCCAACGATGTCAGTACGTTGGCTATGGGATTGGCCGGCAGCATGGGCCAGTTCCTGCTGACCGCAGGCGCATCCGGGAAGCGGTTCAGCCTGCCGCACGCTCAGGTGCTGATGCATCAGGGGTCGGCCGGTTTCGGCGGTACTGCCGCTGATGTCGAGATTTACGTCGGCCAGCTGGATCGCATAGGCACCATGCTCACGCGCCTCACGGCCGAGCACACCGGCCAGAGCGAGGAGACCATCGAGCGCGACAGCCGCAGGGATCGCTGGTTCGACGCCGAGGAGGCGAGGGACTACGGGCTGATCGACCGCATCGTCGGCCACGTCGCCGACGTCCGGCCGGCCGGGGTGACGCAGATGGCGGGGTTCCGGGCATGAGCCAGTACACAATCCCTACGGTCATCGAGCGGACCCCGAACGGCGAGCGCGCGTTCGATATCTACTCCAGGCTGCTGTCCGAGCGAATCGTGTTCCTGGGCACCGAGATCGACGACGGCGTCGCGAATGTGGTGATGGCGCAGCTGCTGCATCTGGAGTCCGAGAGCCCTGAGCGCGAGATCGCGCTCTACATCAATTCACCGGGCGGCTCCTTCAGTGCGCTGACCGCCATCTACGACACTATGCAGTTCGTGCGCCCGGCCGTCGCCACCTTCTGCCTTGGCCAGGCGTCCTCGGCGGCCGCGGTGCTGCTGGCCGCCGGCGCCCCTGGTCGGCGGTCTGTCCTCCAGCACGCCAAGGTCATGCTGCATCAGCCGGCGAGCCAGGCCCGCGGGACGCTGCCGGATCTGGCCATCCAGGCCAAGGAGGTGGCCAAGGTGCGGGCCGAGCTGGACGGGATCCTCAGCCGCCACACCGGCCACCCGGTCGAGAAGATCCGGGCCGATACCGACCGGAACCTCACCTTCACCGCGGCCGAGGCGGTCGCCTATGGCCTGGCCGATGTGGTCATCCGGCACCGCCCCGACTAGCTCGTCTCAAGCGGCCAAGCACAGCGGGCTATGCATGGGTCCGTCCGCACGGCTCAGCGGCGTCGCCGCGCGCGGCGCGATCGAGGTGATCGATGCGCGTGTGCCTAGGGCCCGCTCGGCACGGATCTCGCGCAGCCGCACCGCCCGGGCGTGGGCGCGGCCCCGAGCCGCGAGGTCCCCGGCGGCTTCGGAAAGCACTGCGGACAGCTCGACGCGCAGTGCGGAGCACACCGCGGACAGCACCTCCGACGACGCCTCCTTCCGGCCGCGCTCGATCTCCGAGAGGTACGGCATCGACACCCGCGCCGAGGCGGCAACGTCGGCCAGCGTCCGCGCCTGCTGGGCGCGCTCCCGCCGCAGCACCTCGCCGAGGACGGCCCGCAGCAGCGGCGCGCGGCTGGACTCGCGGCGGTGCGCGCGGCTGGTCTCGGGGCTGTGCCTGCGGCCGGGCTCGCGGCCGGGCTGGGGGAGGGCGGTCGACGCCATGATGTGCTCCTGTCCGGCGGCGGGCTGGTGCGGTGACCCCATCACATCGTCTCGGTGCACCCAAGGGCACCCGGGCGCTGTTCGCGGCAGGCGGAACCCAGGGGATGGCAAACCGGGCCCGCACCCGGCACGCTCGGCGAGGCTCCGCGGACGCGGGGCCCACGTGACTGCGGGAGTCGGCAAATGGGGCAGGCAGAGGTTGTTGTGGGCGCGGGCTCGTTCCGGTTCGAGGGCGACGACGCGGTCGCGTTCCCGCACAAGTACACCGACGCGGGCGTCACTGTGCGCACGATGTTCACCGGCGCGCACCTGCTGCACCTGACGGCGGCGGGCTGCGTGCTGAACGACGTCTACCGCGAGTCCGCCGCGCTGGGCGTGCGGATCGATGGCGTGCGCGTCACCGCCTCGGGCGCCTTCGAGCGCACCGA
>JAOPVO010000197.1 GCA_025966155.1 Pseudonocardiales bacterium | reverse complement strand
CCTCGAGCAGGCCGTTGGTCACCGCGGTGCCCTTGGGCTGCGCGGTGATCGCCACCGACGCCGACGCGACGGAGTAGGTCTGCTGCGCGACGGGCTGGCTGGGTGTTGTCTCAGCGACGGCGATGTTGACCGAATCGGTGAGCAGGTTCAGCACCCCTCGACTGGCGGCCGCTACTGCAGGGCACGCGGCCGACACCGGAACGGCTGCCGCGGCGGTCGGCAGAATCGCGAAGCAGCCATTGGCGTCGGTGAATACATCGACCGATGCCGACGTCGGCACGGAATTCGTATAGCCGACGATGCCCGATATGGTCACGCGCGCATTCACGGCACCGGGATTCGTCGTCGTCGCGGTGGCGCTCGTGGCGACCGTCGCCGCGATCGAGACCTTGCCGACGAACCCGCTGCTGACCTTCGTGATCGACACCGTGAGCTGGAGTTCCTGGTTGTAGCTGACGCCGATGCCACTCAGCGAACCGGACCCTAGATCGGGCGAGTTGGCGGACACCGCGTAGGTGGCCGGCACGAGGCCGATGAAGGTCAGGACGCCCTTGCGCTCCGTGGCGCCGTCCGCGGTCGGCGTGATGGCCGTCTGGTTCTGGGCGGCCGTGCCGTTGCCGATCGCGACCGTCACGCCCCCGGCGGCCGTGAGGCTGCCGGTGCTGCGATCGGGCGTCAGGACGGTGACGGTCGCGCGACCCAGCCGGTTGATCGTCGTGTCGTAGTTCTTGACCTCGCCCAGCGCCACCACCACGGTCGAGGTCTGCGGGGCGACGTACTCGGGATCGGTGGTGAAGACCTGCACGAAGTAGCTGCCGGCCGACAGGTTGGTGATGCGGTAGCCGTTCTTCACCCGGGTGCTTCCGGCGTCGACCTCGGCCTGTGTGGCGTCGCGGGGCGAGACCACGGCGCAGAAGATGTCCGGCGCAGGTGCGCCGGCATCGCCGGAGGACCGGGTGGCGGCGCAGGCGGCCGTCGCGGTGTCCCCGGTGCCGGTCACTGTGCAGGCCGGGACCGGTGTGCCCTGGCCGTCCAGCTTCGTGGCCGTGACGCAGGTCGGCGAGCTCGGCTCGCCGATAGCCGGCAGCACGAGGCCGGTGAGCGTGGCGGTCGGATAGAGCGCTATGGAAGGCACGGTGAGTGTCGCGCCGAGCGGGACCTGAACGGTGGTGCTGACTGGCTCGTAGCCATCGGCGCGCACCACGATCGTGTACGCGCCGGGCTTGAGGCCGGCGCCGCGCAGGACGGCTGCGGCCGTCGGCAGCTGGTACCCCGTACCCGGCGTCAGGACATCGGTGAACGAGTTCGCATCGGCATTGGCCGCCAGCGACGGGCTGGGCGACGGGCTCGGCACGCTGGTGGGGAGGTCGTTGCCGGTGATGGTGACCCGGTATGCGGAGCAGGCCTGATCCGGGAACAGCTGGGCGTTGCACAGCACGCCGCCGCTGCGGGCGTCGACGACTCGCCCGACGACCAGGGACGTCGCCGGAGTCTCGTTGCGGTACGGCAGGGAGAACGGCGCGAGCACCGGCTGGATGCCCGTGGTCACCTCGACGCTGGCGTAGCTGGTCTCGTTGCCGAACCGCGAGGCTGCGACGGTGTACGGCCCCGGGTCGACGCCGTTGAAGGTGAAGATCCCGTCGTTGTTGGTGAGCGTCTTGTAGGCCACGCCATCGGTGTTGGCCAGGGTTACCGCGGTGCCGGCCTGCGCGACGGCCACGCCGCCCTCGAGGAGCTGGACCAGCACGGAGCCCTGCAGCGTCCCGCTGTCGCTGGTGAGGGTGACGCCCACCGGCGCGGGCACGGCGCCGGCGTCGATGGATACCTGCTGCGTCTGGCTCTGGTAGCCCGGCGCGCTGATCGTCACGGTGTACGACCCCGGGGTGGGCAGCTGCGGGAGCACGAACGAACCCGGCAGGTTGCCCCCGGTGACGGTGCTCGTGGTGCGGATCAGGTCGCCGTCGGTTGCAGTCACCATGACATTGCCCAGTCCGCCGAAGGCGCCTTGGGAGTTGTAGCCGCTGACTGTCCCGGTGATGGCCGCGACGCCCGGGCGCAGCGTCAAGTCCAGCGTCGCGACGCCGGCGGCGTCCAGGGTGATGAGGCCGGACTCCGAGCCCAGCCCCTCCTTCGTGGCCGTGACCAGGTAGGTGGCCGGTGTCGACAGCCCGTCGATGGCCCACGTCCCCGGCGCATCGGTGGAGTTCGAGCTGGTGGTCAGCGTGTTCGTGCCGTCGGTGATGGTGATCTCCGCGCTGCCGACGCCGCCCGCCGGGCCGGTGATCGTGCCTGACAGCCGCCCGGCGCCCGGGGACAGCTCGACCTTCATCGGATCGGGGTTCGACCCGTCGATGGCGTTCACCACGAAGCGCTTGGTCTGATAACCGGCCTTGGAGAAGGTGAGCAGGTAGTAGCCCGGCGCGGACACCGGCGGGAACGCCCACGCGCCGTCGTCGGAGGTGATCGTGCTCATGTCCTGCGCCACAGGGGCGAGCAGCGTCAAGCGCAGCGAGCTGGCCGTGAGCTTGCCGATGGCGCCGGGATCGATCCGCTCGTACCTCGACCCGTTGACCCGCTGGGTGCCCTCGGCCTGCTCGTCGACCAGCGATGTGGGCGCGATCTGGACATCGACGCCGGATGCGGAGTTGCCGGTGACGCTGCCGGCGAATCGCACGCCGGGCAGCGCGGCAACGCCGGTGGGGACGCTGCCGCCCGCGCCACCCGTGCCGCCGCCTGAGCCCGGGCCGCCGGTACCCCCGCCGGAGCCGCCGCCGGGGCCCGTGCCCCCGCCGTCCGTGCCACCGGGCGAGGCGCCGTCGGTCTGCGTCTGCGTGATCGCCAGATCGGCCGAGTTGTCCTTATGGAAGTGATCGGAGATCGCGCCGATCGCGAGGAACGCCAGACTCGCCCAGAGGCACACCACGACCACCAGGGTCAGGATGCCGACGGCGCCGCCGGAGAAGACCGGCCGGGCGATCAAGGCGCCCGGGACCCGCTCGCCGGCGCCATCGGCCCGCGCGGTGATCGCGAAGGGGTGCCGAACCCGCTTGCCGATGAGGCGCGGCTTGGCGATGTCTAGGCGGGCCCGGGTCGCGGCCTGCGCGCCTGGGCCGAGCTCGATGCCCTGCGCGCCGAACTCGATCTCGATGCCGGAGCCGCTCTCCGCCGCGAGCTCGACCCGCACGGGGTACTCGCCGTTGTTGCGGATCGTCAGCTTCGCCGTCGCCCCGCGCACGCCGCGCAGGTCCGAGGGCTCGATGGCGAGCAGGAGGTGGCTGGGCTCGTCGACCGACAGCACGCCCTCGGCGACACCGGCGATCGGGTCGACGGCAAGGGTGTCCGGGTGCATAGCCTGCACAGCGACGGAGAACGGGTAGCGGCCCGACAGCGTCCCCACCGGAGGCGCGAACACGAGGTCCAGCTCGACGGCGGAGCCCGGCGCGTACGGCCCGAGCATCCGGGGCGCGGGCATCCACTGCTCGTCCAGGCCCAGCGGGTTGATGCTGAGGGTGCGCGGCCCGGGCGCGGTGTTGCGGACCCGGACGCGGACGACCACGGCGCGGCCCGCGGGCACGCGGGTCATGGAGATGACGTCGATATGGGGGGCCGGCGCCGTGCTGGGCCGGCGGCTGCGCTGCGCGCGCCGGGCCCGCGGGTCAGGTGCGGTCATCAGGGTCCCGTCTCGATGTCGCCCAGGTTCAGGACCTGGCTGGCCGGCAGCTCGAAGGTGCGCGAGGCGAGCACCGTCGTTCCGGAGCGTGCCTCAAGCACGTAGGAGCCGGGGGCGTCGGCCTCGGAGAACAGGAACGTCCCCGCCCCGTCGGTCGTCGCCGTTCGGTAGGCGGTCACCGGGTAGAGCTCGGCCTTGTACAGAACCAGCTGCACGCCGACGGCGGGCGAGCCCGCGGTGACGATTCGCCCGGCGATGCTGGACGGGCGGGCGATGGCGATATTGCACGGGAGGTTGTCACCGGCTGCGAGTGTCTTGGTGGTTGTCGTAGGCGCCCGTCCCGGCTTGGCGATGCTGATCGTGTACGTCCCGGGCCGGAGGCCGGCCAGGATGTACTGCCCCGAGGCCAGGGCGCCGGACTCGGGGTAGGTGGCGGTTGTAGTGGAGTAGGTTCTCGAACCCGAGGTCAGGGTCACTGACGCCTCGCCCTGCGGAGCGGACGGGTCCCCGATGCTGCCCGAGCAGCTCTGCAGTGCGCCGTCGGTCGATTGGAAGACGACCCCGTAGAGCGTCGCCGTGGCCGAGCTCAGGCTGGCGTTGACCTGGGTATTGGAGGCGGCCGAGCTGAGCGTGTCGGCGGTGACATTGCCGAAGCCGTCGAGGGACACCGACACGGTCTGGGAGTCCAGATCGAGACGGGAGAAGGTGACGGTGTACGTGCTGGGGATGGCCAGCCCGCCGACGGACCACCCGCCGGGCGTGCCGGAGCTCTGCGTGACGGTCTGGATCGTCAGCGCGCCGTTGCTCACGCTGACTGTGACGCCGCTGGCCGGGCCCCCGCCGGGGCTGTTCGTCACGACGCCGGCGAGGGTGCCGGCGGAGGTGCCCAACACGATCGAGACTCCGGACAGCTGCTGCCCGTTGGTCAGCGACAGCGTCGAGGTCGATGACGCGAACCCGGGGTTGCTCACCACGATCGTGTACGTGGACGGGGATGCCAGGTTGCGCAGTGTGAACGACCCGGTGTCGCCCTCGGTGACCGAGATCGTCCGCACAACCGAGGTGCCCGATGTCGCTGTGATCGTCGCGCCGCCGAGCGGGCCGGCCTGGCCGACGATCCGCCCGGAGATGAGGCCGTTGCCCTTCTGCAGCCGGATCTCGATGCCGGTGCGCTCCTCGCCGCCGGACAGGTCGAGACGCTGCACCTGCGTCGCATAGCCGGCTTTGCTCACGATGAGGTCGTAGATGCTCGGCGACGGGATCTGGCTGACGAGGAACGTCCCGTCGGCCCCTACGGGCACGGTCCGCACGATCGCCGCGCCGCCGGTGGGGTCGTCGACGCCGACCGGGCCCACCGTCCCGACCGGGATGGTGCCGCTGAAGATCGGCAGCGCCACCTGCACGCGGGCCCCTGAGACGTCATCTCCGAGGATCAGCCCGGAGATTGTGGCCGGCAGCCCACCCAGCTGGACATCGACCGACGCCTGCTTCTGCCCGGGCTGAAGGGTCAGGCTCATCGCGTCGGCGTCGGTGAGCGAGGCCGGATACCAGAGCTCGGCGAACCCGGCCCCGAAGAATGCGACCTTGTAGCTGCCGGGGGCAAGGCTGGGCAGCGCGTACGAGCCGTCGTCGCCGGTCGTGGCAGTGGCGACCGCCGTTGCGGTGTCCGATGCCGCGAACAGCTGCACGGCGACATCCGATACCCCGGCGCCGGAGGTCAGCAGGCTCACCTTGCCGCTGATCGACGACGATCCCCCGGTGCCGCCGGAGTCCCGGGCCTGCGCGACGGCAAGTGCGAGCTGGCGGTCAGCCGTGGACTGGCTGACCACCTGGGACAGCACGATGGTGATGATGACGGCGAATACTGTGACCGCGCCCAGCAGCGTCAGCAGCGATACGGCGATCCGGGCCAGCCGGGGTCGCTGGAGGAACACGCCCTGCGCGATCGGCTCGACCATGAACGGCGGGGGGCCGGCCGCCTCGCCCGCCGCGCCCGAGCCCGACCGCGGCCCGGCAGGGCCCGAGCGCAGCGACCCATCGGCGCCCGTGAAAGCGGTGAACGCGTCGGACTGCTCGAAGCCCAGCTCGAAGGTCCGGATGGCCGGGTTGCCGAACCACGGGCGCCGGGCCCGTAGATCGAGGTCGGCGCTCATCCGCTCGCCGGGCGCCAGCTTGATCCGCTCGGGGCGGAAGGTGAAGGCGACGCCATCCTCGGGGTCGACGGCGGTGAATCGGCCGGACACCGTGGTGTTCCCGGTGTTCTCGACCGAGAGCGACGTCGCCTGCGTCGACCCCCCGCTCACCGTCACTGGATCCAGCGACAGGGTCATGCGCGGCGCGGGGGCGATCTCGAGGTCGATCTCCTCGACGGTGACCGATTCCGGCGGGGTCAGCTCGCGGACCTGGATGCCGATGCGCCGCGTTCCCGACACCAGGCCATCCGGCACCCGGATCGTCGCGACAACAACCGTCGAGGCCTCGGGGAAGATCGACATGGCCTGGTTGTCCAGGCTCACCCACTCGGGGTCCGCACCGAGCACCCGAACCGCATAGCCGCCAATCAGATCGCCGGTATTGGTGATAGTGATGGTGACGGTGTGGGACATCCCGGCCATGCCCTCGAGGCGGGTCGGGGAGACCTCGACGCGCATCAGCTGACCGCCGACGGGAGCGCGACATTGCTGGCCCGGGTCACGACGCCGGCGGTGACCGTTGCCATGACCGTGCGCTGCTGCTTGCCGGCGAAGGTGATCGTGAGCGCGTACGTGCCCGCAGGCAGGGAGGCGATCGAGTACCCGCCGGAGCCCAGCGGGGCCCCGGTCTCGCTCGTGGCGCCGGCCACAGTGCTGGTGGTGGACCAGATTTGCTGGCCGTTCGTGACCGTGACCGTCCCCCCGACGAGGGGGATGCAGGTGGCGGGATCGACGCCGGACCCGGTGCAGTTCTGGTAGACGACGCCGACTATGGATCCCGATGACACCGGCATGCGGACGATGACCGTCGGCGGCGCCCCGGCACCCGTCAGCGTCACCGGCACCGACTGCGGCGCGAATCCCGGCAGCGTCACGGTCAGCGTGTAGGAGCCCGGGGCCGGGAGGCCGGACAGGACGAAGAGCCCGATGGTCCCCGCGGTGAGCGACGTGGTGCCGCCGTTGGAGCCCCCGCCGCCGACGCTCACCGAGGCGCCTCCGAGGCCGGCGCCGGTGCGGTCGTCGATGACCTGGCCAGTGACCGTGCCGGTGCCGCCGCGGATCACGACATCAACGGCGGCCTGGCTCTGACCGGCCGCCAGGTCGATGACGATCGTTTGCGAGCCGTATCCGTCCAGGGAGAAGGTCAGCAGGTAGTTCCCGGGGGTCGGCAGCCCGGGCAGGATGTAGGTGCCGACCGCGCCAGTGGTCGGCGTGCCTGTGGTGACGGGCTTGCCGTTCACCGTTGTGGTGATCGTGACGCCGCCGAGGCGGGTCGTGCCGTCGGTCACCGTGCCGCTGATCTGCCCGCTGCCCGCCGATAGCAAGACTGAGGGCTCGATCCGGGCCTGGCCGCCGCTGACAGCCTCCACGATTGTGGTCGCCTGGTAGCCCACGGCAGTGAAGGTGAGCTCGTAGGACGCGGGGGCCGGCAGGCTGGCGAGCGCGTAGCTGCCGTCGGCGGCGGTGGTCGCTGTGGCGACGGGCTGCTGCGTCGATGTGATGCCGGTGCCCGACAGCGAGCGGGCAGCCACCGATACCGGGACCGTGGTCAGCGTGGAGCCGAGGCTGACCGTTCCGGTGATGGAGGCCGGCTGGCCGGTGATGACGATGTCGATGTTGGTGGTGGGCTTCTGGGCCGACGCCTGGACCGGGACCGCCTGCGCGTCGCTGCCCACCTTCGGGTACCAGACGGTGTCGAAGCCCGTGGCCGACGCCCGGACCAGATAGCTGCCCGGGAATAGACCGGCGACGGTGTACGAGCCATCGGCCTGGGTGGCGGCGGAGCTGACGAGCACGAGGTCCCCCGCGACGCTGCGCCGGAACGCATCGACCTGGAGCCGCCCGACCGGGCGGCCGTCGCTGACGGCGGTGACCTTGCCGCCCACGGTGCCGCCGATCTCGGCTGGCACCTGGCCGTCCTTGGGCAGCGCTCCGGCCGGGGCGGCGTTGACGGCTCCCCCGGCGCCGTCGGTACCGCCGCCGTCGCCCGCCGCGGTGCCGTCGGCGTTGACCGTGGATGCGTAGAAGGAGGCCGGGACCTCCTTGGTCACTGGATCGTTGGAGAGCACCCGGCTCGCGCCGAGCAGGAACACCAGCGCCCACAGTGCGATGATCGCCGGGAGGATGGCGGCGGTAAGCATGCCGCGGGTGACGACGGGCCGCTGGCGAAGGACCGTCTGGACCGAGTCCGCGACCTCGTGCTCGCGGGCGTCGCTGACGGCGCGGCCGGTCGCCTCGATCGTCAGGGGCCGGTCGAGCTCGCTGCCGAAGATCATCCGCGGCCCGCGGACGACCATCCGGACCCGCGCCGAGGCCCCTGGGTCGAGCCAGAGCCGATCGGTGCCCGTCGAGACGGTCAGGGACCGGTCGGCGTCGGCGGCCCGGAGGGCGACATCCAGGCCGATATTGCCGGTGTTGAGAACATCCAGGACGAAGGCGGCCTCGCGCCGGGCCCGGACGCGGGCCGGACGCGCGTCGATCGAGACAGCCGGCCGCGGCGGGATGCTCAGGACCACCGGGATCCGCTGGGCCCGCTGCAGCCCGCGCTGGGAGTAGACCTCGATCTCGATGCGATGCTCGCCGGACGGGAAGGTCGACGGCGTTGTGAGCTCAAGGGCGATATGGCCGTCGGCCTCGGGGAACAGCGCGAGGATGCGGGGGCGCGCGCTCAGATACGCGTCGGGCAGCCCAATAGGGCGCACCATGAGCGCGTCGATCACCGCCGCGGTGTTGACGACGGCGACCGTGAGCTCGCCGAACCCTCGGGGGCCGAGGTCCAGCGCGGCAGTCTCGCTGCTGAGCCTCATCGTCCTCCCTCTGCGTCGACGATCAGACAGACGCTGACCAGCAGCCTCTGCATAGTACGTGTTTGGTCACGCTTCGTCTGCGTTTGATATTGCCTACTAGGCGTGATGGCGCCAGACCGAATCATCCGAAGAATCCCCACGTCCGTCAAAGGCGGGTGAGGCGGTCTTGCTCTAGCATCGCCGAGAGGTTTGGCGCCGCGCCCGACCGACTGATGAAGGCGGGCGACGGTGCTCATCCCGATAGTGGAGGACGGCCTCGAGGCGATGCTGCGCAGCGCCTTGCCGCTGCCGGCCGACGTCGGCGATATCTCCTTCGACCCGCCGGCCAGCACGTGGTCGGCCCAGCTGTCGCGGATCACGGTCAATCTCTTCCTGTATGAGGTCGCGCGCAGCTCCCAGCCGAGCCAGGCCCAAGCCCGCCGACTCGATGCCGAGGGCCGGATCGAGCGCCGCGTGCAGCTGCCGATGATCCAGCTGTCGTATCTGGTGAGCGCCTGGGCCGGCAGCCCGCGCGACGAGCATCAGCTGCTGAGCGATGTGCTGTACGCCTTCCTCGCCTCGCCGGTCATCGCGCCTGAGCACCTGCGCGGCGATATGCCCTCGACTGTCCAGTTGGCCCTGGTCACCGACGAGCGCAACCGCCCCCGCGACCTCTGGAGCACCCTGGGCAGCACACCCAAGGCCGCGTTCACGATCACCGCGACCGTCGCGGCGGACGCCTTCGAATGGATGCTCGCGCCGCGCGGCGTCAACCGCATCGAGGGCATGGCGGCGCCGAATCCCGCACCGCCCCGGCCCAGCGGCTTGCTGCCCGCCGAGCCGGCCGCCCGCGCCGTCACGCGGGAGAACGGCCGGCTCGTGTCCGCCCCCCGGGTCCCGGCCGCCGAGGAACCCGACTCAGACTGACGCAGATGCCGCATCGGCCGCGCGCGGGGGCCGACCAGCCCTGGAGCGACTTCCTGACCGATCCGCGATCGACGCCGAAGGGTCGGTGGTCACGGCGACTTTCGCGCTCCAGGGCGCCAGCTCGCGCTGGGCGGCATTCCTCTACAACCCGGAGAACCTGTTCTAGCCGGGTGCGTTCGCTAGCTATCCGAGCGGCCGCGGCGGGCACGCTCGAGGTCATCCGGGGTGTCGATGTCGGTCGGGGCGGGCAGATCGGCGCAATCGACCAGCGTCAGCAGATCGGCGTGGGCGGCGAGGTAGCTGCGCGCGCCCTGATCGCCGGCATCGGCGAGGGAGTCGATGACCTCGGCCCAGCGCGAGCGGTGAAAGCCCACCGGATGCGCGCGCTGCGACCCATAGCGCGCTGTCGCCAGCGGGGCGCCGACCGACAGCGCCTGCGCCACCCGGGCCACGGCGGCCGGCGGGGTGGTCGGCATATCGACCAGCAGCACGACCGCGCGATCGACGTCCGGCGCGGCGCCTATGAGCAGGGTCCGCAGCGCGATGCGCAGCGAGCCGCCCATGCCGGCGTCCGGATCGGGGTTGGCGACGCCCTCGACGCCGGCAGGCGCCTCGACCCCGGGGCGGAGCACAGCCAGCACCGGCGAGCAGCCCGCCGCCACGGCGAGGTCCCGGGCGTGCTCCAGGAGCGTCAGCCCGCGCACCTCCACCAGCGCCTTGGGCTGGCCGAGTCGTCGGCCCGCGCCGGCGGCCAGGATGAGCGCGGCGGTCGCCATAGACGGCCTACGCGTTGCTGGGCATACGGGCACTCGTGGGGGCCGGTGCGTCGCGGTGGATCGGGGTGTCGAGGTCGGCCAGCGCCGCGCCCGTGCCGCCCCACCGAAGGGCGATGATCTCCGCCGCCACGGACACCGCGGTCTCCTCGGGCGTGCGGGCGCCCAGGTCCAGCCCGATGGGCGATCGCAGCCGGCGGAGCTCGGCCTCGGTCAGCCCCTCGGCCCGCAGCAGCGCCAGGCGGTTGTCGTGCGTCCGGCGGCTGCCCATGGCCCCGACGTAGGCAGCCGGGGTGCGCAGCGCCTTCAGCAGCAGCGGCACATCGAACTTGGGATCGTGGGTCAGCACGCACATCACCGTGCGCTCGTCGACGGCCGCGGTGTCGAGGAACCGGTGGGGCCAATCGACGACCAGCTCATCGGCCTCGGGGAACCGGGCCTTGGTGGCGAAGATCGGACGGGCGTCGCAGACCGTGACGCGGTACCCGAGGAACTTGCCCATCCGCACGACGGCGGCGGCGAAGTCGATCGCGCCGAACACATACATGCGGGGCGGTGGCTGATAGGACACTATGAACACCGCGAGGTCATCGCCGCGGCGCTCGCCGTCCGCGCCAAGGCGCTGGATGCCGGTCTGGCCCTGTTCGAGCATCCCCCGGGCTCGCTCGGACACTGCGTCGTCTAGGCGGGTCGAGCCGAGGCTGCCGTCGATCCGATCGGCCCACACGACCATCCGGGACCCGACGGGCGGGCCGGCCGCGATGACGGACTCGTGCTGGTCGGGGTCCGGCTCCGGGGACTCGACCACCGTGACGACGGCGACCGGCACCTCGTCGCGCTGCGCGGCCGCGACGGCCGGCAGTTCCGGGAACCCGTCGGCGTCGATGCGCTCCACCAGCAGCCGGATGATCCCGCCGCAGGTGAGGCCGACGGCCAGCGCGTCGTCGTCGCTCACGCCGTAGGTGACGACCTGCGGCACGCCGGTCTCGAGCACCTCCGTCGCCACCTCGTAGACCGCGCCCTCGACGCACCCGCCGGACACCGATCCGATGGCCTCGCCGCTCAGGGTGACCGCCATGGCCGCACCGGGCTGGCGCGGCGCGCTGCTCCATGTCTTGACGACGGTGGCGACGGCGATGGGCGAACCGCCGCGCAGCGCCGCGTCGACGGCTTCCAGGACATCACGCACTGCGGGCCTCCCGAGCAATAGTGAGCTGCCTATCGGACAGCAGCGCGCCCAATCGCGTCAGCGATTGCAGCGTATGTCCCTCGTGCAGCACGTCAATCGATGGCAGCGCGGCCCGCATTCCCGCTGTGCTCGGGGCGAACCCGCTCTTGCCGCTGTGCGGGTTGACCCAGACCACCCGGTGGGCCAGGCGGTGCAGACGCTGCATCTGCTCGCGCAGAAGCGCGGTGTCGCCGCGCTCCCAGCCGTCGGAGAAGATCACGGCGACGGCGCCGCGAGCGGCGCCGCGCTGGCCCCAGCGGTCGAGGAACGCGCGGATCTGGTCGCCGAGCCGGGTGCCGCCAGACCAGTCCGGGACCGCATCGGCGGCATCGCGCAGCGCATCGTCGACGCTGGGATCGCGCAGCTGGCGGGTCACGCGGGTCAGCCGGGTGCCCATGGTGAAGACCTCGGTGCCCGGCCGGCGGCGCGCCGCCACGTGGGCGAAGCGCAGGTAGTTGTCGGCGTAGGCGGCCATCGAGCCGCTGACGTCGAGCAGGAAGGCCAAGCGGCGGGGCCGGTCCACCGGCCGGGAGTAGCGCAGCTGCGGCTCCCCCGCCCGGGCCAGCGTCGCCCGCGCCGTGGCGGCGCCGTCGAGGCGCCCGTAGCGCGTGGGCGTGGATCGCCG
>JAOPVO010000180.1 GCA_025966155.1 Pseudonocardiales bacterium | reverse complement strand
GGGAACGAGCCGACGGGTTGGCCGCGTCATTCCGACACAGATCTCCCCTGCGAGGTCGTCGGGCTGGTAGTAAGGCGGACATGCCTGGACGCAACCTCGCCGCCCTCATCGATATCGACCGCCTGCTCTCCGATGAGGAGCGCGCGATTCGGGACACGGTGGCCGATTTCCTATCCGACCATGTCCGTCCGAATATCGCCGACTGGTATGAGAACGCTGTCTCTCCCAAGGAGCTGGCGCCGGAGCTGGGCAAGCTCGGCCTGCTCGGGATGCACCTCGAGGGGTACGGCTGCGCGGGCACCAGCGCCGTCGCGTACGGCCTCGCCTGCCAGGAGCTCGAGGCGGTCGACAGCGGCCTGCGCAGCTTCGTGTCGGTCCAGGGCTCGTTGTCGATGTTCTCGATCCATCACTACGGATCCGAGGAGCAGAAGCAGGAGTGGCTGCCGCAGCTCGCGGCCGGCGATGCGATCGGCGCCTTCGGGCTGACCGAGGCCGATCACGGCTCCGACCCCGCCGGCATGTCGACCCGCGCGGCCCGGGACGGCAGCGACTGGGTCCTCAACGGCTCGAAGATGTGGATCACCAACGGCAGTGTGGCCGACGTCGTGACCGTGTGGGCGCGCACCGAGGCAGGCATCACCGGGTTCCTCGTGCCGAAGGGGACGCCCGGCTTCACTGCGCGCGACGTCCCGCGGAAGCTCTCACTGCGGGCCTCGACGACGTCGGAGCTCGCGTTCGACAATGTGCGTCTCCCGGCCAGTGCGCAGCTGCCTGAGGCCCGCGGGCTCCGGGCGCCGCTGGGCTGCCTGTCCGAGGCCCGGTTCGGGATCATCTTCGGGGCGATGGGCGCGGCCCGCGATTCGCTGCTCGCGACGCTGGACTACGCCGACACCCGCGTCCAGTTCGACCGGCCCATCGCCGGTTTCCAGCTGACCCAGGAGAAGTTCGCCGACATGACCCTCGAGGTCGTCAAGGGCATGCTGCTGGCCCTGCACCTCGGGCGGATCAAGGATGCGGGCGAGCTGCGGCCCGAGCAGGTCAGCCTCGGCAAGCTCAACAACGTCCGCGAGGCGATCAAGATCGCCCGCACCTGCCGCACGATCCTCGGCGGCGCCGGCATCACGCTGGACTACTCGCCGATGCGGCACGCGAACAACCTCGAGTCCGTCCTTACCTATGAGGGCACCAGCGAGGTCCACACGCTGGTGATCGGCCAGGCGCTGACCGGGCTGTCCGCCTACCGCTGATGCCGTTCGGCTGCCTGGGCCGCTCGCGCTGCCTGCGCTGCCTGCTGTGCCGAGGATCGTGGCGTTGTGTGCCGGGGGCGCCCGGCACCATGATCATCGCCGCACATGGCCCCCGGTCACCCGCCCGCGTGATCAACCGATCCGCGGGCACACTGGGCCTGTGATGGGACAGCGCTGGTGAGCGACGTAGACGCAGTTGTCGTGGGCGCTGGCCCCAACGGGCTGGCCGCCGCGATCACCCTGGCCGAGCGCGGGCTGGCCGTCCGCGTCTACGAGGCGGCGTCGACGCCCGGCGGCGGGATGCGGACCGCGGAACTGACGCTGCCCGGGTTCGCCCACGACATCTGCTCGACGGTCCAGGGGCTGGCGCTGATCTCGCCTTTCATGCGCACCCTGGATCTCGACGCGCTCGGCGTGCGGATGCGGACGCCGGAGATCGCGTATGCGCATCCGCTCGACGGCGGCCGGGCCGCACTGCTCTATCCCGATGTCGCGCGGACGGCCGAGGGGCTGCGAAGCCCGGACGGCGAGACCTTCCGGAAGCTGTTCGAGCCGCTCGTCCGCGATGCCGACAAGATCTGGCCGGACGCGCTCGGTGCGCTGCGGTCGATCCCGAGGCACCCGATCGCGCTGGCCCGGTTCGGGCTGCCGTCGCTGCGCTCAGTGCAGAGCCTCGCCGGGCGCTTCCTGGGCGATGAGGGACAGGCGCTGATCGCCGGCGCGGGGGCGCACTCCATGCGCCGCCTCGACGCCCCGCTCACCGGGGCGTTCGCGCTGGTCCTCGCGCTATCGGCGCTGGTCACCGGCTGGCCCGTGGTCGAGGGCGGCAGCGACGGGCTCACCCGTGCGCTCGTTGCCCGATTGGCGGAGCTCGGCGGTGAGGTCGTCTGCGACTCCCCGATCACGTCGCTTTCCGAATTGCCGGCGGCGAAGGCGACGCTGCTGGACGTGACGCCGGCGCAGTTCGCGGCGATGGCCGGGGACCGCCTCGACGGCCGCTATGCGCGATCGACGCGGAAGTACCCCTACGGGCCCGGCGTCTTCAAGATGGATTGGGCGCTGTCCGGGCCGGTGCCCTGGACTGCGCCCGGCGTGGCCCAGGCCGGGACGGTCCACATCGGCGGGGACCTCGCCGAGCTATCGCGCAGCGAAGCCGACGCCGAGGCCGGCCGGCACTCGGATTCCCCCTATGTGCTGCTCGTCCAGGCGTCGGTGATGGATCCGACCCGCGCGCCCGCCGGCCAGCACGCGCTCTGGGCGTACTGCCACGTGCCGCACGGCTCGACCGTCGATATGTCCGAGGCCATCGAGCGGCAGATCGAGCGGTTCGCGCCCGGCTTCCGCGACCTGATCCTGGCCCGGGCCACCCGGAACTCCGTCGAATACGAGGCGTACGACGGGAACTACGTCGGCGGCGACATCAACGGCGGCGTCGCCTCGCTACGCCAGATCACGGTCGGGCCGGTCGCACAGTGGTCGCGCTATTCGACGCCGATCGACGGTGTGTACCTGTGCTCATCCTCGACGGCGCCCGGCGGGGGAGTGCACGGCCAGTGCGGTGCGCTCGCCGCCCGCGAGGCCCTGCGCAAACACTTCTAGGGGCCGCACGTGTGGCCCGCTGATCCGGGCTGGTCCGGGCTGGTCCTGGCTCAATCTGGCCGGTTGTGGGACGTTGCGGCGGATAGTGCGCCGTAACGTCCCATTCGTGTGTGGCGTGCCCCTCGTCCGGGCCTGCTCGCGGCGGCTGCGCTTCGGTTGGTCCGTACCGTGGATCCACGTGCGCAGACAGCCGTGGCCAGTCGTCGCCTACGCGATGTTCTGCATCGGCTGGGGCGGCAATCAGTTCACCCCGTTGCTGGTCATGTACCGCGAGCGGGTGGGTTACTCGACGATCGCCGTCGACATCTTCCTGGCCGCGTACGTCTTCGGGCTCGTGCCCGGCCTGCTGGTCGGCGGCCCGCTGTCGGACCTGCGCGGGCGCAAGCCGCTGCTGATCGCCGGGGTCATCGCGTCGATGATCGGCGTCTTCGTGCTGGCGCTCGGCCCGACCGGCGCGTGGGCGCTGATCGTCGGCCGCCTGCTGTGCGGGCTGTCGGTCGGGATCGGGATGGCCGTCGGGACGAGCTGGATCAAGGAGCTGTCGCAGGCGCCGCACGACCTGCTGGCCGACGCCGGCTCGGGCGCCCGCCGGGCCGCGCTGTCGCTGACCCTAGGCTTCGCGATCGGCGCCGGCGTGGCCGGGTCGCTCGCGCAATGGGGCCCGTGGCACTTGGTGCTGCCGTACATCCCGCACCTTCTTATTACTGCGCCCCTGCTCGTGCTGCTGCCCCGCCTCGGTGTTGAGACGCGCTTCGACACTCTCGGGGGCTCGCTGCGCAGTCGGCTCCGGGTGCCGGCGGCGGGGCATCGGCGGTTCATCCGGGTCGTGCTGCCGATGGCGCCGTGGGTGTTCACGTCCGCCGGCATCGCCTACGCGATCATCCCGCAGCTGGAGAGCGAGCGGACCGGCTCGAATGCGCTCCTCTATGCGACTGCGCTGACGGTGACGGCGCTACTGACCGGTGCGCTCATTCAGCCGATCGCCCGTCGCCTGGACGACGTGTCGTCGGCGCGCGCGATCGTGGTGTCGATGGTGCTGATGACCCTCGGAGCGGCGGGGGCGGCGGTGGTGGCGCACCTGCGCAATCCCGTGCTCGGGTTCCTCGTCGCGCTGACGCTGGGCGCCGCGTACGGCATCGCGGTCGTGTCGGGGCTCCTGGAGATCCAGCGCATCGCGACGCCGGACGAGCTGGCCGGGTTGAACGGCGTCTACTACTCCCTCGCTTACGCCGGCTTCCTGATCCCGTCGGTGCTCGCCGCGCTGAACGAGTGGCTCTCGTACACCGCGCTGCTCGGGATCGTGGCGCTGATCGGGCT
>JAOPVO010000174.1 GCA_025966155.1 Pseudonocardiales bacterium | reverse complement strand
TCCCGGCGAACGCGACGCCGACGCTTGCCGTGAGCTGGATGCGCAGCTCGCCGATCATGATCGGCTGCTGGAGCAACGCGACGACCCGATGCGCGAGGGCGACAGCGTCGGCGGGCCCATCGACTCGATCGAGCAGGATGGCGAATTCGTCGCCGCCCAGACGGGCGACGAGCTCGCTCTCGCGCACCGCCGCCGAGAGACGCCGCGCAACGACAACGAGCAACTCGTCCCCCACGCCGTGGCCCAGGCTGTCGTTGACCTCCTTGAAGCCGTCCAGATCGCAGAACAGCATCGCCGGGGCGCCGTGAGCCAGCGCGCTGACGATGCCCTTGCGGAGCAGGCCGCGGTTGGCCAGCCCGGTGAGGCTGTCGTGGCTAGCCTGGCGCTCGAGATCCTCCTGCAGGGCGTGCTGCGTGCCGATCGCCAGATGCAGGGACTCGCCGCGCTGAGTGAGCAGCGCCGCCTGCTTGCGGAGTCGGTCGAACAACCATGACGCGCGCACAATCGCGAGCGCCGTCAGCACGACGGACATCGCGGCGATGGCAGCGACATTGACCTCGGCTCCGGTGACTGCGGAGAGCAGCAGCACGCAGGGGGGGACGAGCATCGCCCCGCCGATCAGCGGGAGCCAATGCCGAACCTCAGCCGGGACGATGATGCGGCGCGGTGCGGACCTCGGCGGCACGGCGGCCCCCGCGGCGAAGAGCACGTAGCTGGCCAGGAATCCCGCATTGGACAGGCTGTCGGGGTTGTACGTCGAATGGACGGCGAGCTCGCTGTAGGCGAAGTCCGCCGCCACCAGCAGGCACATTGCCGCGCCGACCAGCTGATTGGCCGTGTGACGGGCCGCCCCGCTGAAGATCCCGAAGATCACCAGGTACAGCACGCCGATATCCATCACCGGGTACGCCAGCGTGACGGCCTTGCCGATGACGCTCAGCTGGTCATCGTCGGCGTAGGCCTGCATCAGGAAATGCCACGCCAGCGTCAGGGCGCCGAGGGAGACAAGAGCGGAATCGGCCCGAGTCTCGCGCGCGGTGGGCAGCTTGCGCAGATTGCTGATGCGCAGCACGCCGGCGAACAGGAACGGATAGCCAGCAAAATATAGTCCGTCGGTGACCGACGGCGGCGAAGCCTCGTGCCCAGTGACCATATGGACGATCGTCGACAGGCTATCGCCCACCACGAAGCAGGAGTTGGCCGCCGCGACCAGATACCAGCCCACGCGCAGTTGCTTCGGCTGGCGCCGCGCCGCGGCCAGGAGCGTCGCCGTCGCCGCGATCCCGAGGACCGAGTACAGCACGTCCTTCGTGTCGTCCCCGGGGACCAGGAAGTACGCGACGATCAGGACCAGGCCGGCAGCACAGATGGCCTGCCATGTCAGGCGCACCGGCCGCGATTCCTGCATCAGTTACTCCCCGTGACTGGTGTGCTACGGAGATTACCCTGACGGCGATGCCATCGGCGCCGGCGAACGCGAAGGAGCCCCTGGACGGGGTCGATCACCCGTCCAAGGGCTCCTTCGGTGCGGAGCGGGCTACTTGCGCCCAGGAGCGTCCTTATCCAGCCAGACATCAGCCAGGTACGGGCGAGCCAACTGCGGGTGCGTGTACATGTTGTGCACGTACGGCTGAGTAACTAGCAGCCCGGCGTAGGTGTAGCCCATGATCGGGTTCAGCACATTCGTCTCGATGTAGGTCGAGATGTCCTGTAGCTGCTTCTCCCGCTCATCGCGGTCGAGGGTGCCGCGCTGCTCGTCGATCATGGTGTCGAGCTTCTGGTCATTGGTGCCGTACCAGTTGCGCGGCCCATTGGAGCGGTACGTGGCGTTGAGCCACTCGTCCGCGGTCAGGAACGGCGTCTGCAGCCCGACCGCCAGCGTGTAGTCCTTGGCCTGCCACGTGCTGAAGTACGTCGCGTAGTCGATGATCTTCAGGGTCGTCTTGACGCCGATCGCCTTCAAATCCTCCTGAATCCATTGCGCGCTGTTGACTACGGTCGGGCCGTAGCCGTCGGTGGTCATGAGCTCGACGGACAGCCCGTCGGGATAGCCGGCCTCGGCCAGGAGCTTCTTCGCCGCCGCCGGGTCATAGGGGACGATCTTCGTCGACTGCTCGGGGGTCATCGCGCCGAACAGCGTCGACGGGAACGGCCCGGACAGCGCGAAGCCCGCGCCCTGGAAGGTGTCGCCCATGCCGGAGCGGTCCCACGCCATGGCGAGGGCCTTGCGCACCCGGATGTCATCGAACGGCTTGACGGTCGAGTTCACGAACATCTGGGTCGGGATGAGACCGAGCTGCGCGCGAACCACTGCGTCCTGGTTGGTCGAGATGACCGTGGGCAGAAGGGTGTCGGTGATGCTGCCGGTGGCGTCGAGCTGCTGCGTGCGGAATGCGGCGATCGCGGCGGCCGGGTCGGACTGGATGATCAGGTTGACGCCATCGAGGTGCGGCTTGCCGGCGACGAAGTAGTCCGGGTTCTTCACGTAGGTCTTCTGGACCTTCCGGTCCCACTTCTGCAGGATGAACGGCCCGGTGCCAATGGCGGTGGTCGCGAGGTCGTACGCCCCGGACGTGCCCTCGCAGGGCAGGATCTCCATGTAGAAGCTGGCCATCGTCTCGTCGAACGCGGCGTAGGCCGTGTTCAGCTTGAAGACGACGGTGTTGTCATCAGGGGTCTCGACGCTCTGAACCACATCGACCAGGTTCTTCTGCACGCCCGGCAGGGTCTTGATCCGGTTGATCGTGCACGCAACATCGGCAGACGTGAAGGCGCGCCCGTAGACCGGCGCGACGTTCTGCCACTTGACGCCCTTGTGCAGGTTGAACGTCCATGTGGTGCCGTCCTCGGAGTGGTCCCAGGTCTCGGCCAGGTCGCCGCGCACGCCCATCGATCCGTACGGGATGTCCGAGCCGGTCTTGAACTCCAGCAGCTTGCTGTAGACGATGCCCGAGACCTGCAGGTGCGTGTAGGCGCTGCCGGTCTTGTGGGGGTCGAGCGTCGGGGAATCGCTCGTGTCGTTGATCGTGAGGATCCCGCCGTTCTCGGCCGGGCCGTCGGTCGGCGGGGTGCCGTTGACCAACTCGTTGGCGGCGGGCGCCTTGAGGCCCCCGTCGCTCGTGTTTTCCGATCCGTTGCCTGAGCAGCCCGCGATCACGAGTATCCCCGCGATCGACATGGCAACAGGTAGAAGCGAACGTCGCATGTCCAGCCTTTCCGCGCACATCTTCGTGCTGTCTCGCAGAATTCCGAGTCGCTAAGGCCTCGTAATTCCGCTGGTGGTTGACCGCAACCACCATAAGCGGTGCACAGGAGGGCGATGCCGCTGCGCGGTTGGGCCGGAGAACTCGTTACGAACCCGATACAGATCGTGGCGCCGCCGTCTCGACGCACTGATTGGTGCCTATGTAAGTGCGGAACGCAGGCTGCGGTTTGCCTCCGCTACTCCCGAGGCCACACTGCCATTCACACGTCAGCGGGCCGTCGAGAGGGGCGGGTCTGATGTGTGGTCTCCGTGGGCTGCGCGGCGCTGCGACGTGACCGTGAGCTAGCCGATGATCGCCTTAGCGAGGGCAGTCGCCGCGGCCTTCGCCCGGTCGCCGGACCAGGTGCCGTTTCCGCCGTAGACCGCCACCTGCACGCTGAACGCCTTGGATCCGGAGAACACGTAGAGGCTGGCGTCGGCGATGTTCGGGTTC